>CALFOM010000195.1 GCA_937919685.1 uncultured Phycisphaera sp. | reverse complement strand
AGGCCGTCACATAACAGGCTTCGAGGACGACACCCTCGGCGGCGAGACGGTCGAGTTCGGGGGTGGCGATTTCCGCCGACCCATGGAAGCCGAAGTCGATCCACCCGGCATCGTCTGCGATCACCAAGACCACCGACGGTGGATCCGCCGGGGCGGACTCGGCGTTGGTTCCCCGGTCCGACAGGAGAGCGACTGCGAATCCTACGAGTATGAGTTTCCAGCGATGCATGTCGCGAGTTTACGAGACAAAGGCTCGGACGGTCCGTTCATCGAGCGACGATTTCGTGCGTCTCCGCAGTCACGGTCCCTTGGGCCGGTCCAGCAGGCGTCGAATCGCGATTCCGAGATCCTCGCGAGGGATCGGTTTCTGGAGGATCTCGGTCACTCCGGCCTTGGCGGCGCGTTCGACGGAGTCATCGCCGAATCCCGTGAGGAGTACGATCGGTCCCGTAAATCCGCGATGCCGGAGAGATTCTGCGAGCGAGATTCCGTCGCGGTCCGGCATCGAGAGGTCGGTGAGCACCAGGCGGGGTTCGGTTCCCTGTTCCCGTGCGTCATCGAAGATCGCGAGGGCGGCCTCCGTCCCGTCGGCGGCCCTGACGTCGTACCCGAGAGAGTCGATGAGAGAGGCACTCGTTTGGAGCACCATCGGATCATCATCGACGACCAGCACGCGTTCATCTCCGCGGGGTGAGGCCTTCGGCTTGCTCGGGATCGTCAAAAGCTCGATTTTCTCGCCTCGCGGAAGCGAGACCCGGAAGGTCGTTCCCTTCCCTTCTACGCTTTCGACTTCGATCTCGCCGCCGATTTCGGTGATCACCCGATGGACGATGGTCAGCCCGAGGCCGGTGCCTCGACCGACCGCCCGAGTCGAGAAGTAGGGATCAAAGAGGTTCTTACGGATCTTCTCCGGGATTCCAACTCCATCATCGCGAACCTCTAGATAGGTGATGTTTTCGTTCTCGGGGCATCGCCGCAGCACGATGGTCACCGTTCCACTCGTCCCTTCGATCGCGTGCCTGGCGTTGGTCACTAGATTCTGGACCACCCGGAGCAGTGCGGTTCGATCGCCGCGAGTGGTCGCATTCGGGTCGTTGATCTCCGACTCGAGTCTGATGTGATCCGGGGTGGAGGGTGCGAGTAGCACCATCGCCTCCTCGACCACATCCTTGAGAGGCGTGCTGGAATCGGCGATCACTCGCCGTCGGCTCAGAAAGAGGATCTGTTCGACGAGTTCGGCGGCGCGCCGGGCGGCTAACTGAATATCGGAGAGCATCTCCAGGCGGGTCTCGTCCGTTTCCGAATCCGCGAGGGTCGACGAGTGCACGAGGATCGGCCAGAGCAGGTTGTTGAAATCGTGTGCGATGCCTCCCGCGAGCAGGCCGACCGCTTCCATTCGTTGGGCGTGGACCAGTTCGCCTTCCACTGCCTCGCGTGCCATCGTGGCGCCGATCAAGTCGGCGAACGCCCGAAGAGCCACGATCGACGACTGGTCATGAATGCGCGAGCGACTGGACTCCTCGATCAGGAGGATTCCGCCCGTCTCGCCTTGAACCCAGATCGGAACTGCAACGAAACTGGTCGAGATCCCTGGGGCGTCGGAATCGAACCCTGGAACTGGTTCCTCGCCGTCCCCCACGAGCCCACCCGTCTCGGAGGTGGCAGTGGCGAGCAGGAAGTCGTTAGAGACGTCGGGCATGTTCGCTGGCCCTCCGAAACTGCGCCCGTCGATGCCGATGAACCTTGCGGAGTACGACCGAAAGGCGCCCTCGATCAGCCCCAGCACTCTCAAGATCGAATCCCGCCACCGAGGCGATGACAGGAGCAGGTCTGCGGCGTCGCCACTCGCGACCAGCACGCGATCACGTGTCTGCCTTTGGACTTCTTCCTGAAGTCGAATCCAGGTCAGTCCGGCAAGGTCGCCGAGGAACTTCAGGACGTCGACATGGCGTTCATCGAAGGCGCCGACTCTGGTGGAAGCGAGGCCGAGAGCGCCGACGATCTCGCCGCCCGCGTGAACGGGCAGGTAGCAGCGACTGCGGATCTCGACTCTTCTCGCCGAAGTGAGCGAGCGTTGCTCCGGATCGTTCTTGGTGTCGTGGACATGCACCATCTCGCCGGTGCGGATCACTCGTCCGGGATGTCGATCCCAGGCGGTGCGTTCCGCATCCTCGATCTCCCACTCGTTCAGACCCTTGTTTCCCACCAGACGGAGGTGGCGGGTTCCGGATTCCAAGAAATATATCGCGGCGTATTCGATTTTGAATCTCGTTTCCACGAGGCTCTGAACCGTCATCCCGAGTGAAGCGGTGTCCGTCACGGCGCTCAGTGCTTCGGCGATCCGGCGCTCGAGATCACGATGATGCGCAAGATCTTGGCTGACCGTGCGAAGCTCCATGCCGCGGCCGATGGCGGCGATCGGTGCGCGGAGCATTCGGACGATCTGCTGTGCGAATTCGCGCAATTCGGTCTTCGAACTGGAGATTCCGGAGAACGTGAGCACGGTGTCATGATCGAGTCTGATCGCGATCAGCGCCTCCGGACCGGAGGGCGTGGTGACCATCTCGTCGCCGATGGTTTCGAGAACGGTCTCGGCGAGATCCCTCGACGTGCTCAGGAGGGATTCGTTTTCGAGGCCGCTACTGGAGATGCTCACGACCGGTTCGTCGATCTCTGGTCGCCTCCAGATGGTCACTGCGGCGATGGGTTTCATCTTTAGGAGGCCGTCGACGACCAGTGGTGGCCAGGCGTTCGGGTCGTCTCGATCGAGCATGTCCGCGGCGATGTTCGCGAGAATGTCGAGTGGAGCCGGGCTCGGCTCCACTCGATCGTCATGAGATGGTGGGTTTCCCGGAGGCATTAGATCATTCTACCTTTTGATCTTCGGCGATTCGGGATATCCCTCCGACGATTCCTGACAAGTGTCTTCCGGTTCGGCCGGATTCGCCACGATGGCTGAAAAAACGGGGATCCTCGGACGTGCAGCAGGAAACGCCATCGATCGAGACATTCGGGATGTTTGCCTTCATGAGGCGGTGCATCGCGGCATCGAAGAGATCCGCATGCGGCCGCGGAGTTCCGGTTCGGACGCAACTCCCCAGCCCCGAGCGATCGAATTCATCTGCCACTTCGGGACCAATTTCGAAGCGAGCCGGACCAATCGCCGGTCCGATGGCTGCGAGAAGATCTTCACGATCGGCTCCGAGTGACTCAAGGTGGGAGACGGCGGCACCCGGTGCATCTGCGACGAGCCCTCTCCAACCGGCGTGCACGGCGGCGACGATCCGGGTCTTCGGACAGGCGATGAGAATCGGAACACAGTCGGCGGTGCGTACCGCGATCGCTCGATCCGGCGAGGCCGAGACGAGGATGTCGGCGTCGATGGAATCGGACTTCGATCCTTCAACGATTGCAGTCCCGTGGACCTGCCGTGCGGTCGCAACCTCTGAGACGTCGAGGCCGAGCAGGCGTGAGAATCGAGCGAGATTGGCAAGCAGGGCTTCGTTCGACGTGCCGAGAAGACTCTGGCCGGGCCGGGCAAGATCGAACGATCCGCCTCCAGGCCCGATCCGCGTCGAGAACACGTGGGCAAAGCGGTGGCTGGTCAGGAGATTGCTCTTGAGCGCGTGCGTGCCGTCGGCGAAGATTTTTGAGTTGAGCGGATTCATGCGAGGAGCCATCATGACGGATGGCGGGCCTCATGCCCTGAGCATCGTGGTGGGATCGGTGGAAAGCCGGGACATGTGATGGGGGCGATTTGGCTCGATTCCCGTATCATCGTGGGCATGAAGAATGCTCCCCTCATCGGATTCGCCTTGATCTTGCTGCACTCAATGTCGATGACCGCAGGCGCGGAGACGAAGGCGGTGACGCTCGAACCGATTCCCCTTAAGAATTCTGAATTCAATCCCGCGGGACATGGTTGTCAATTGGCCGGGACCAGTGCGGCGGACGCGACGTACTGGTCGACGAAGGAACACGGGCTTTCGGACTCGGAGTGGTTCGATGATGAGGTCGCGGCCCTCGGATCGAGGGGTGGCTGCACCGCAAGCTTCGTGCTCGCCGGTAAAGCCATTACTCCAGGGACGGCGTATCGAGTCGGATTTGGCGTCGCGCGGTGGGGTCCCGATATCTCGAAGATCTTGGTCTCGATCGCGGATGGAGACGGTCGTTTGCTTGCGACGTCGGCAGCGATCGAAGCGGGCCTCTGGGAACGCCGATTTGTAGACCTCGAGATCCCCTCAAACGACGAAGTATCCGGCCCGTTCACACTGGTCTTCCGGACTCTCGAAAACGCAGACGCCGCGCGGGAG
>CALFOM010000194.1 GCA_937919685.1 uncultured Phycisphaera sp. | reverse complement strand
TACGACACGTTCCGGATTCCCGCAATGGTTGAGGCGGCCAACGGCGACCTGCTTGCATTCGCGGAGGGTCGCGTCGGTGGGCGCGGTGACGCAGGTGACATCGATCTGGTCCTTCGTCGAAGCAAGGACCAGGGACGCACTTGGAGTGACCTCCAGGTGGTCTGGGACGACGGCCTGAATACCTGCGGTAATCCCTGCCCCGTTCTCGACCGCGTGACCGGCGCCGTGCATCTACTCGCGACCCGAAACCTGGGCCACGACCACGAGTCCGAGATCATCGCGGGCACTTCAGAGGGAACGCGAACGGTGTGGGTGCTCACCAGCGAAGACCATGGGGCGACCTGGGATGCGCCGCGTGAGATCACGGCAACCACGAAAGATCCCAATTGGACCTGGTACGCCACAGGCCCAGGCAACGGGATTCAGTTGCGCTCGGGCCAGAACGCCGGCCGGCTGGTGATTCCGTGCGACCACATCGAGTCCGAGACGAAGCACTACTACTCGCACGTGATCGCGAGCGATGACCATGGACGCACCTGGCGACTCCTCGGTTCGACGCCGTCGCATCAGCTCAATGAGTGCGCCGTGGCGGAACTCGAGGACGGATCGCTTCTCTTGAACATGCGGAACTACGACCGCTCCAAGCGGGCCCGAGCCCTCTCACGATCGCTCGACGGCGGCACCTCTTGGAGTACTGTGACCCGCGATCCCGCACTTCCCGAACCGATCTGCCAGGCCTCGATGATCGCGATCGACGACGGGCGCACCCTCGTCTTTTCCAACCCCGCGGATACCACCGATCGGGTCGGCCTCACCGTCCGCCGAAGTCGCGACGGCGGACGCACGTGGTCGAAGGGCATCGTGTTGCACGAAGGTCCGAGCGCGTATTCATCGCTCGCGACCCTTGGCGGCCCGAGCGGCGCCGATGGCGTCGCATGTCTTTACGAAGCCGGCGAAGGCCAACCCTACGAGACGATCCGATTCCAACGTCTCGACCGCGGTGATCTCGGACTCGATCGGGATCACGGAAGCGTGTCCGACGGCTGGACCGAACTCCTCGACCCCGGCTCGCTCGATGGCTGGCACATTCTTCCGGGAGGCGCCTGGTCCTGGAACAATGACGTGTTGGAAGGTCGGATCGCGAAGGATGATCCACGGCACGGCCTATTGGTGACGGATCGCGAGTACGGCGACTTCGAAGCGGTCGTCTCCTTCCGGATCAGCACAGGCGACTCCGGTTTCTATTTTCGCGTCGAGGAACTCGGCGATGCGATCGGCGTGAAGGGGTTCCAGGCCGAGATCGACCCGACGCCCGAAGTCGGTGGCCTCTATGAAACGCGCGGCCGCGGTTGGGTGATAAAGCCTGCCCCCGCGGTAATCGAATCGATCCGACGACGGGCAGGCCCATGGCTCGAGATGCGGGTCCACGCGGTCGGCGGCGATGTCGACGTCTTCATCGACGGCGTGCGAACCGCAAGCCTTCGCGATGATTCCGGCCGACGACGAGGCCGTCTCGCCCTCCAATTGCACGCGAACCAGGAGGTGGAAGTCGATTTCCGCTCGCTCCGGATTCGCGACCTCGAGCCCATGCCGGACGAAGCCCCCTCAGTCGACGGCCGCTGATGGTCGGGTTGGTAAAAACTCCGCCCGCCGCGATGAATCTCGCGGAGGAGTCTCGACGAATCCATGGGTTCATCCGGGGTGGTCGACCTCGAGGATCCGCACGCCGGATGACACCGCCTCAACTCAACCAACACGCAGGAGACCAAGATGTCTGATAACGGAACCCACACCTGGCCGGAACTCGCCATCGGTCTGTTCGAGCAGCTCACTGGCAAGAACGCCGAGATCATCTACTCGTTCGAAGAGATGAGTATCCACATCCCGAGCGGCACGGGTGACTCCGCCAAGCTTGCCCCGTGGAAGTTAAACGGCACGATGCGAATCCGGACCAAGACACACGAAAGTCAATGATCCCGTCCCTGCACATCGAGGCCGATGTCACCGCATCCGTCGGCGACCATGAAATCCGCATCCACGGCGAACGGAACCAGTTCGCTGTGGATGCGTCCTCTTGGGCCCCACTGCTCCGACTTCGAAAGGTCCTGCCGAGCCTCGGCATGCGGATGCCCGACCCGCCCCGATCGGTGGCCGGTTCGGTCAATATCCGCGTCCGAGGATCGACCGTGATCACCTTGCGTATCGAGGACGGTCAAACCCGGCGTCGCCTTCACCCGCTCGGCATCGTCCGATCGCTCTTCGGTTGACGCCGGACCACCACGAGCGCCGACATTGAATCCTCGCCTGAATTCCGACCGGCTGGCGGAGACCACCGCGTGGACGCGACCGCACGAGGGATCCGGTCTCGTGAATGGCGAAGCCCGTCAACCTCAGCGGCCATCGGCAGGTGCATCGCGCCAGGTCGGGGTCTTCGGGGCGATCTCGACGCCTTCACGCGCTGCTCGAGCCACCGAGCGGCGACCATCTCGCTTGTCGAGCGTCAACACGTCGAACAGTCGTCCGTCCTCGTCCATCGCCTGAAACTCCAGAATCCCGTCGTGGATTCCGCAATAGACGAAGTGGTGCCGGCGGGCCTTGCGATGTCCGAAGGTGGTGTTCGCCGGATCGAAGTCCTCGAGGTGGCCTCCGCCTCCGGCGGTCGTGACATAGATCACGCCACCTTCGTCCCACGGCACCACGTCCTCGCCCACCATCGGAAACGTTCGCTCGTAGTCGTGGACGTGACCGCTGAAGCAGAGGTCGACCCCATGCTTCTCAAGCAGCGAGGTGATGTTGCGGGCGTTGGGATCACCACGTTTCGAAGACGTCTGGTATGTGTCGCCATAGTCGTCGGAGTCACTGGTCCAGGGCGGCTGGTGAAGCACCGCAAACTTCCATTCCGCGTCGCTCGCCGCAAGTGCGGTTTCGAGCCACTCAAGCTGCGCGGACCGATCCGCCAATGATCGATTGCCGTCGATCATGAAGAAATCGGCGTCTCCGTAGCTGAACGAATACCAGCGTTCTGGATCGGGAAGACTCATGTAGTCGTAGTAGAGTTTCGCGTCCTGCTCGTGATTCCCGAGCACGGGCATGATCGCGACGCGGTCGATGAGCGGACGCATGTTCGGGAAGAAGTGATTCGTCCAGTGCCCCTTGTCGCCCCCGGTGGTGACGAGATCGCCGGCGTGCACCAGCAGGCTCGGCCGGGTCTCGAACGCGAGATCGGCGATTCGCTTCACGACCGCGGGCTGCGACTGGGTGTCGCCGATCGCCACGAAGGTAAACGGATCGCCGCGGTCGGCGGCGGTGCGGAAGGTCTTCACGCCGCCGGAAAGCGACGACTTCCCGGCGTCGGCGACCACTTCGTAGAAGTACTTGGTGTTCGCGTCGAGACCCTCGATGCGGAACTCGTGGATCCGAGCGGCCTGCTCGTTCCGCCAGGTCCGCTGAAAATCACCCGACTCATCCCGGACCCGCACCTCCATCGCGGACGGCGCCATGGTCTCGGCCACCACGCTCATCGCATCGGTCGTCGGCCAGACGAGGAACGGCTCCACCATCCACGCGAGGGTGGTGTCGATCTCCGGAGGAAGCGCGGCAAGATCCGCATGCCGGGCGAATCGGCGTCGCACTTCGGCCGCGGAGATCGCCTCGGGCAGGATCGAGACTTCGAGGAGGCGACCGTCGAGTCCGTGATCTTCGTTCCGGTCGACATAGCCGCCAATCACCAGCGGTTCATCGCCTCGGAACCGGACCGGCCCGGACTGGTCGCGGCTTTCGGCGACCGGCTCACCATCGACGTAGAGCCGCATCGTCGTGCCGTCGTAGGTCCCGACGAGATGGTGCCACTTACCGATCTCATAGGGCTTCGAAGATTCCAGATAGGTGAGTTTTCCATCGACGTCGTCGACGCCGGTGCTCGCGATGCCGAAGTAAGGCTTCTCGTAGCCGTATCCGAGGATCATGCCGGTCTCGGCCTCGGCGTTGTCTTGGATCGCCCCGACGACGCCGCCCCATTGAGTGGGCGTATCGATCGACACCCAGGCTTCGAGCGTGACCGCGTCGGTTGCCAGTCCACCGGCGATCCCATCAACCCGCGGGGCGATGACGAACGGTGTTCCACGACCGGACAGGGCGAGACCGGACGCGACCGCTGCTCTGGGTATCGGCCGGGTCTCGCTCACCGCGAGGGTTCCGGACGCCGCTTCCAGTTCGGTCCCGGCGGTCGTCCATCGCTGGGCCCCGACTTGGCCGTGCGCTCTGGCAGGCAGGGCGGTGACGACAAAACCGAGCAGGGGAACGACGATGAATCGGATGCGATCGGTCATGGGAGCCTCCGAACACGACCTTACCAACACGGCGAGGCGTTCACCTTGGACCGAATTCCGTTTCGACCGAATCCCTCGGTGTCGGCGGCTCAACCGGCTCCAGTCGCCGTAACTCCCGCATCATGAGCCCCACCGCCGCGTCGCACGCCTGTGCCGCGTTCGGGCCGCCTTCATTCGTGATCGCCGCCATCACCCAATCCCGGGCGGGCGACATCCAGACCACCGCGAACCACAGCGTGTTCGTGCCGTTGTGCGTGAGAATCGGTCCCGGCGCCCAACCGCGTCGAAGCACCATCCAACCCGACGCGTAGTCGCCGCCCGCGGGTGGACGCTGAAGCGCCTGCAGGCGTGCGGCGTCGAAGACTCCTGGTTCGCCCCGCGCCGCATCCAGATGCGCGGCGAGGAACCTCGACCAATCCGCCATCGTCGCGTGGATGGTCCCCGCGGCCGAGATCGCCGGGGGATTGTCGGCGAATCGCGATGGGGGGATTGGAACACCGTCGCGATGCCCTCGCGGTTGGTCGACCATCTCCATCGAACCGGGTGCTCCGAAATCGGTCGACGACATGCGCAGCGGCTCGAAGAGAAGTTCGCGACACATCGACTCCCAGTCGCGTCCGGTTCGCCGCTCCGCCATCGCCGCCGCGATCGCGTATCCGAAGTTCGAATACCGCATCTTCGACCCGTCGGACTCGACCGGAGGTTCGGCGAGCACGAGGCGCACCAGTTCGAGGCGTTGGACGGAAAGAGGCGTCCCATCCGCCATCGTCCGCATCGCGATCAGATGCTCCATACGATCCTCGGGCAGGCCGGAACGGTGTTGCACGAGCCGTCGAAGCGGCACGTCGTGCCACGCGGGCAGGACTTCGTCCACGTCGCCGAACACCTCGCCGATGGTCGTGTCCCAGGCGAGGTCGCCGCGGGCGACCAGTTGATCGAGCACCGTGGCCGACATCGCCTTGCCGCAGGAACCAAGATGCCACCGATCGTCGATCGTGACCACCGCCTCTTCGCCCCGGGCCCGTACCCCCACCGCCTCGATGGCGATGATCTCGCCTCCCTTCATCGCAAAACCCGCCAGCGCCGGTAGGTCGAAGCGCCCGCGGATCTCATCAAGGCGAACCGCGAGTGGCGACGGGGCCGGGGCCGATGCCGCAGGGGGAGTCGACATCGAAGCCGCGACCACCAGACCCGCGAGTATCGCTCCAATCATTCAGGATCCCCTTCGTCAATGCCGCGGCCATCGATCACCGCGGATCGTCGCGCATCGAGCTTGGGCCCCCGCGACTCACCCCAACCGCAATCCGCCGTCAAAGATTTCAACTCAATTCCGCGCCGCAGGCGAAACGCCGGCGTTTGATCGGTCGCCCGGAGTGAACCATCGACGGCTCGCCACTGCCATTCGTCCGCCGTGTGAAAGTGGTTTGAGGCAGCCGAAAGCGCCGATGTGGCGAGCAGCGGCATGCAAGGCACGAGCGACATGAGAAACACGAAAGGCATCCGCGTCATGGCGATCTCCATTCTGCTCGCCAACACGAAAACCGCGACGCCCCCTGCAGCCCCTTCGCTCAATCGGCGACGGCGGCCGGGGCGCGATCGACGATCGCTTCAGGCCTTTCGGCGGAGCCATCGCCGAAATCCAAGCATCACGATGAGATGAAGCCGGGCCTGACTGCAAAGGTAGATTGGCCACGGGAGACTCGGGCCGTACTCCTGCAGCACCGCCAGCAAGATTCCGCGCTCTCTAATCGCCCGGAACTCGAGCCGACCCCCCTTTGAGGCATCCTTCCGTACCAACAGTCCACCCTCGATGTGCAGCACCTCCACATCATCATCACACGCTTCAGACCGTCGCGAGAGTTCCAGCATCCTCAGTTTTCCGAGTAGATGAACCTGGACGCGTTGCACGACACCCTCCTCCGAAACGTCGGTCGTGATTCGAAGCAGCGGCTTGAACACGCGGCCCAACCAGCTCCAGTATTCGCGGGCGGTCTCGGCCGGCGTCAAGTTCGTTGGCAACGGCATCCGCTGGATCGACCGCACCAAGCTTCGCTCCTGAATCACCTTGCGATCCCGCCGCCGAGTGCTGCGTCGAGGATCTTCCTCGGCACCCCCTTCGGCGATCGCGCCTCGGACTGACTCATCAAAACCGACGAAGGAATCACGGCCCAGATGATCTAGGAGCGCATTTGGCCTCGCAATCGTCGGCGTCTTCAAACTGGCAATCAGCGGGATCACCAGACTGCCTGGCTCGCCACTGAAGAGCATGATCCACAATGTCGAGACTCTCGGCGACGAGATCGGCACTGGCAGGGTGAAGGGGTCGCGGCCGAGCGCGATGCCGGCACGATGGATCATCTTTCCGTAGGTCATCTCCTCAGCGATACCGAGATCGAATTCCCCTTGCCATTTCTCCGGCGCCTCAAGTACCGCTTCGAATGCCCGTTCGATGTCTTCGATGGCGACCGGTTGCGTCGGCGTGGAAGTCCAACGAGGAAGAACCATGATCGGAAGACGACGAATCAGACGAATGAGCATCCGAAATGACGAACCACCTCTTCCGATCACCAGACCGGCACGGAGTTCGGTCAACGTCGCGTGACCCCCTCCCAGAACGGACCCGACTTCTTGTCGCGAGACCAGATGACGGGAAAGAATCGAAGGATCTTGATCAGCACCAAGCCCGCCGAGAAAAATGACATGCCTCGTCCCGGCGGTATCCATCGCCCGTCGCATGTTGTCCGCCAGGAGCAGATCAAGATCGTCGAACCGAGCCTGAGTGAGTCTCGATTGGGGCGACATCGAATGGACGAGGTAGATCACGGCGTCGGTGCCGCGAATCGCGTGGGCGATTGATTCGGGATCGAAGAGATCGCAGCGGCGCCACTCGACGCCGTCAGCATCGAGTTCGCCGTTCGCGGAGTTCGATGGCCGTCGGGTGAGTGCGATCAGATCGAATCGCGCGGCCAGCTTCTTGAGAAGGGCGCGACCAACAAATCCGCTGGCACCAGCGATCGCGACGCGGAGCCGTGGTTTTTCAGGATCTGACAAGGAGTCTCCATGTGGGCCCTCGCTCGGGACCAATAGCCAAGGCGTCACCACCTTGGCGGTCTCGAATCACCATACAGAGAGAATTCGTCTGGAGATCCGACGAGATTCAACCCCCGAATGC
>CALFOM010000193.1 GCA_937919685.1 uncultured Phycisphaera sp. | reverse complement strand
CGCCTGCGAGCGCTGCGGAAGTGGCCGCAACGGCCGAAATCGCGGCTGTGGCCTTGATGAATCTAGACTGCATCTGATGTTCCTCCTGAGAACGAATGGGCCCGAAGCTTGAATGGCACGAGCCATTGAATGAGCGTGGAAAACCACGACTTCGCGCAGAATTACCACTGAAGACTACCTCAGGATTCTGATATCGAAACAAAAAAAGACCGACAAGTCAGAAAATTGGCTTTTGAATCGCGGCCACCGTTGATTCTTGGACGTTCCTGCCGCTATCGCCCCAAAAATCGGATAACTCATGGAACTAGGCTTCCTCGAAAGATCATCGAGAGATCATCACGACTTTGCGGCCGAGGGGATCCGTCAAGAGCCCCTTGGCTGAGCTTTCGCTGTTAACAAGCGACTCTTCCAGCCATCAATGAAGAACCCCCTCGGTACCCGAAGGGCACCGAGGGGGCATCATTGATCAGATGAAGTTCGGCCACCAAGGCCGATTTTCAGCTTCGATCAGGGACAGGCGCCCCAGACCGAGAGAACGAGACCGACGTCGGCACCGTTCACTTCACCGTCGCCGTTGAGATCCTCGGCGCAGCCGCCACAAGTTCCCCAAGCAGCGAGGATGTAACCGAAGTCAGCACCGTCGACCATACCGTCGCCGTTGAAGTCTCCGGGGCAGTCAGGCTGACCAGCACCAGCGGTGCCGTCGACAAAGACGAACCACTCGAGATCGAAACCGATGTCACCGTTGGGAATGTACTCCGAGATACCACAGGGGGCGGATCGGATGTACGTGGTTCCGCTGGAGACGTCAGCACCGGTACCGCCGCCGAAGGTGACGAAGCCGTCAAGTGCCTGCGGGATGGAAACCTCGACGACGAGCGACGATCCGTCCGACAGATCGACTACAACACCGTCGAGGAAGGTGACGTTGACGTACTCGTTGCCAACAGTGGTGTAGAGACCGAACGCGTTGGACGCAAGAACCTCAAGATCGCCATAGGGAGCAGGGTTTCCACTCGCCGACTTGTAAAGGTTGATACCGGCGGCGATATAGGAGCCGGGGTTCGTCATGCCGAATTGGATGCAGTCGATGGTGAACATGTCGTCCCCCATGTCAGCAGCCGTGTAGACGCGGCAGTAGTTGTTCTCCGTGGTGATGCCACCAGCAGCACAGGCCACACCACCAGCGGTCATGACATCGGTGTTGCTCTGAGTGAACGTATCCGGACCAGGCGTGTCGCAGGTCTGGGGCGGGAGCGGCGGCTCGGGAGCGTCGATGCTGACAATGAGATCACCGGTACCGGTTTCACCCTGATAACCACCGACACGAATGAGGTACTGCGTACCCGCATCAACCGCGGTGAGCGCCTCGGAACTGTAGAAGGTCGGATCATCGCAATCTTCGTTGCAGATGATGAACGCGCTCGGCAGGTTCGCCGGGTCGAAGGTCGAACCAATGGCACCTGCGTCGTAGACCGCGATTTTCGTATCGAAGTTGGCAAGGTTGCAGCACGTGGCGGTCATGATGCCACCGTCCGGGGAGTCGACCATGTACCAGAGGTCCGACCAGATCGGATAATCCTCGTAGGCAGAACCGCAACCGATTTCGTCAGGACCATCGGTGTTGGCGCCGGTGGTGTTGAACGCCACCGGAGTACCGAGCCCGATTGCCATCGGTGAGGTCGCACAGTCGTTGCTGTACTGGGGAGCGTCGCAGGTGTAGATGTAGATCCCGCACAAGGCGATCGCGATGTCGACGCAAGTCGAGTCCCACGAGACTTCGCAGCAGAATGGATCGCCACCCAAGTTTGCGTCACAGACCTGAGCACAGCAGGAGATGTCCACAC
>CALFOM010000192.1 GCA_937919685.1 uncultured Phycisphaera sp. | reverse complement strand
ATCGATGATGAGCGAGACGCCATGATTGATTCGCGCGATTCGATTTCAAGATGGGGGCTCCGCGCAGGTAAGTGTCTTCGCATCAATGACTTACGATCCATGTCGCCACGCCCGCAGGCTTGTCCAGTAGATCGGCCACCAAACGACATCACGAACCGGCACCACCCGCGCCGAGGCCTGCGTGCGTCGGAATTGCGAGAGGCCCGCGGGCCGATCATCCGACGAGGGCGTCCGCGTGTATCGCGGTGATCGCCAAGCGTCGAGGCGTCGCGCCTGCGGACGAGCGGGCTCAGGCCCTTCCGTAGACCGGTACCAGCGTGCCGGTGGTCAGGGCGTTCGCCGGACTCGCCAGCCAGACCATGGTCCTCGCAACTTCCTCGACCTTCGGCCACGCGTCGAAATCCGCGTCTGGCATGGCCGCGCGGTTGGCAGGCGTGTCCATGATCGAGGGGGCGACCGCGTTGACGAGAATGCCGTCGTCGAGGACCTCCTTCGCAAGGCACTGGGTCAGGCTCGCCACGGCCGCCTTGCTCGTCGAGTAGGCAAGCATTCCGCCGGTGGGTTCCATCGCGGGACGGGCAATCACGTTGACGATCCGACCACCGTCCTCCGCCGATCGACCCGCGGCCCGCATCGCCTTGACCGCCTCCCGACAGCACAGGAAACACGTCCCCGCGTTGAGCCGCATCATGGATTCGAAGTCAGACTGGGTGACGTCCTGGATCGGCCCCATCGCAAAGCCGCCCGCCACGTGGATCGAGGCGTAGATCGGACCAGCCTTGGCGTACACCGCGGCCACCGATGCCTCGTCGCCGAGGTCGACCTCGTGCAGGGTGACGTGGTCCTTGAAGTCGATACGGTCGAGTTCACGAGCCTCCCGCCAGGTGACGTGGACCTCGGCCCCATGTCCGAGGAGGTCGCGGACGACTTCGGACCCGAGGGCGCCGGTACCACCAGTGACGAGACAGTGACGATTCGTGAAGGGCATGATCTGGAACTCCAATGAGGGCGACGACGACGCTGGAACGGGGCCCGAGACCATGAAGACCATGGAGTGCCGGGGCGGAGGATCGTACCCGTTACCATGCCCCTCTTCCGTCACTTCTTCACCTCCCGCCCCCGCGGGCCGCACTCACACCGGATTCCCGATGAGCGAAACCACCACCAAGCGTATGGAGGACATCGTCGCCCTCTGCCGACGACGAGGCTTTATCTTCCAGAGCTCCGAGATCTACGGCGGCATCAACGGTTTCTGGGACTACGGCCCCAACGGCGTCGAACTCAAGCGAAATCTCAAGGACGCTTGGTGGGGCGACATCGTCCACGGCGATGCCACCGGTCCGACCGGCGCGGACGTCAAAGTGGTGGGCGTGGACTGCACGATCATCATGAACCCCAAGACCTGGGTCGCCTCGGGCCACGTCGGAGGCTTCAACGACCCGATGGTCGATTGCAAGGAATCGAAGTCGCGCTATCGAGCCGATCACTTGGTGTGCCTCGGCGTCAAAGGCGACACCAGCGGCCAGATCTTTGTTTGCGTCGACGGTGATGACGACAGCACGGCCAAAGCGCGAAAGAAACTCGACAAGTACCTCAAGCGGACGGTCGCGGACGAGGAGATCGACACCTGTCCGTTTGCCGATCTCTCGGCCGAGGAACGGGCCATCTCCGTGGGCCCCGATGCGAAGGAACAGGGCACGCTCACCGAACCGCGTATGTTCAACCTGATGTTCGAGACCCACTGCGGCGCGATTCGCGACGAGAGTTCGAAGGCCTACCTCCGACCCGAGACCGCCCAGGGAATCTTCACCAACTTCAACAACATCGTCGACTCCAGCCGGGTCAAGATTCCATTCGGCATCGCGCAGATCGGCAAGGCGTTCCGCAACGAAGTCACGCCACGGAACTTCACCTTCCGCAGCCGCGAGTTTGAGCAGATGGAACTCGAATTCTTCATCCACCCCAGCGAAGCCGAGGAATGGTACGCCTGGTGGCGTGAGCAGCGCTACGCCTGGTGGAAGTCGATCGGTCTCGCCGGCGACAACCTCATCCTTCGCGAACACGACCGGGGAGAGCTCGCCCACTACGCCAAGGAGGGCGCTGGCACCTGCGACATCGAGTATCGGTTCCCGTTCACCGCGCCAGGCTTCGGCGAACTCGAAGGCGTCGCCCATCGCTCAGATTATGACCTGCGCCAACATGCCGAACACTGCGGCAAGGGCGACAAGATGCGGTATTTCGACCAGCAGAGGAACGAACGGTATTTTCCCCACGTCATCGAACCTTCCGCGGGCGCCGATCGCGGCACGCTCGCCCTCCTGTGCGAGGCCTACACCCCGGACGAAAGCCGAGCGTCGAAGGTGTACATGAAGTTCCACCCGCGGGTGGCGCCGGTCAAGGCCGCGATCTTCCCCTTGGTCGCGAAGGACGGCATGCCCGAAGTCGCGGAAAAGCTCTACAAGGAACTTCGCCGGAAGTACGCCGTCGACATGGACGTCAAGCAGTCGATCGGCAAGCGATACGCCCGCATGGACGAGGCGGGTACTCCCTACTGCTTCACCATCGACGGTGACTCACTCACCGACCACGCGGTCACGGTGCGAGAGCGCGACACCCAGTCGCAGGAACGAATCGCCATCGATCAGGTCGCCAACTTCCTGGCCGACAAGATCGACGGGGCGCCAGCGGCGAGTTGAAGGGGGAACCCATGTCCCCGGCAACCCCCACGACTCCCGAAACCGAAGGCCCGCTGGGAACCACCCTGCGGATTGGAACGGTTCGGTCGTGCCGCCCGAACGAGGGCGCGACAAAGCCCGCCGACGTGCTGGAGATCGATCTCGGCCCGCTCGGCGTCGTGATCTCGAGTGCGCAACTCGTGGCCCGTCACACCCCCGAAGCACTCGTCGGCCGCCAGGTCGTGGTGGCGATGGACCTCGGAACCCGCATGATCGCCGGCGTCCGGAGCGAGGTCCTGGTGCTGGGAGCGGCGACCAAGGACGGCTCGATCACCCTCCTCGGGCCGAAGACCCGGGTTCCGGACGGCTCGCTCGTCCACTAAACAAACACCGATCGTCGACGACCAACCAAAAAACGCAGCGCGGATCCGAAGATCCGCGCCGCGTCGTTCCTGTTCCCATTCCCGTTCGTCATCTTCGCTGCGGTCCTACCCGACGTCCTTCCCGATTCGATCGCTGCCCCGCGATCGAAGTCTTGACCTCGACGGAAGAAACGCCGGTCCCCAGAATGCCCGGAAGGGCTGTGCGTGCATCGAACGAAGACGAACCTGTTCCACCCGCATGAACGAACCAGATCTCGTTGACCCGACGATTCGCCCCCCGGAGAAACCGTCGAGTCACGAGTTTTCGATCTCGGCTCGTTCACGCGGATCGAACATGTTGTAAGTATCGTCTTGGATCGCGCCGACATCCATGGGGCATCGACCCCAATGCACGCTGGCTTCGATCAATGCGATTAGCGCTGGTACCAAAAACGCAGTCTGGATCGATCGCGCCAACGACGGGGTCCGGACACGCCGATCGAGATCGTCTGCCAGAGAAGTCGCCACGGACCGACCGCGTTGGCCTTGCGCGGCGAGGTGTAGACCGGCGCGTCGATCTGCATGACCGGCCCGCGCCCGAGGCCGCGAATCGACTTCACCAACCAGAGTTCCTCGCTGGCGAACCACTGCTCGTCAAAGCCGCCGACGGCGTCGAAGATCTCCCGACGCATTGCCAGGCAACACCCGGGCAGTACGCCGAAGCTCGCGAGTGTTCGCAGCAAGATCCAAGTCCAAAGGCGGTTGAAGTTGGATTTTACGCCCGGCATTTCGACCCGTGGTCCCGCGATTGCCGCACCATCCTCCACCGCTCGGATCAACTCCCGCAGCGTCTCACTGGGCACGATGGTGTCGGCATCGACAAAGATCAGCAGCCGGCCGTCGGTCGCTGCCGCGCCGGCGTTGCGGACCGCGGCGATCTGTCTTTTTTTGACCGACAAAACAGTCGCTCCCGCCGTTTCGGCGATCGCCGCGGTCTCATCGTCACTAGAGTCATCGACCACGACCAGTTCGCTGGGCCGTTTGAGTTCGGCGAGCGCGTCGCGGAGCGCGGAGACCGTCGCAACGATGTCCGCCGCCTCGTTCCAGGCCGGTACCACCACGGTGATCTCGGTCGATGATTCGCGTTCCATCGGCATGGTCAGGATCAGGCGTTGAGCCAGGCGTCCTCGAGCAGCATGCCCGCAGGGACCGCCGCCCCACTTCCCCGTTCGACCATGCTGGCGACCGGATAGGCGCAGTAGTCCACGCTGAAGGCGCCGGCTGGCCGATGGTTGCCGCTCTGTCCAAGGCCTCCGAACGGCAGCATGCTGCTCGCCCCCGCGGTCCCGGTATTCCGGTTGATGCATCCCGCGCGACACTCGCCGAAGAAACGATCCCATTCCGCGTCTTCGCCAGTGAAGATCGACGCGGCGAGTCCGTATCGGGTCGCATTGGCCTGTTCGATGGCCGCGTCAAGCGAGTCGACGACGGTGATCTGGGCCATCGGCCCGAAACATTCGCGATCACGATCAATGCTGAAGCCATCGACCAACACCACGCCCGGCGTCACGAAGTGTCCGGGCCGGTCGATTCGCGTCGCTTCTACGAGGATCTTGCCACCGGCTGCATGAAGGTCGGACTGGAACGAAAGAACGTCGTCGACCGCCGCCGCGTTGACCAGTGGCCCCATGAAGACCGGGTCGGTCGAATCGCCCGCACCGACTTGAAGCGTGCTCGCGACCTTGCAGAAAGCCTGAATGAAGCGATCCGCCACGTCGGCGTGGACGATGATCCGGCGAGTGCAGGTACATCGCTGACCACTCGTGGCGTAGGCCGCTCGGGCACATTCCACAACCGCCTGCCGGAGATCCGCGGACGGCATCACCACCGAGGGATTCGATCCGCCGAGTTCGAGGGCGACGATCCGACCTGGGTTGTCGAGGTTGGCTTCCAGAATGCGACGGCCCACCGGCCAACTGCCAGTAAAGAGCACGCCGTCGACGCCCTGATTCGCGACCAGCGCCGCCGCGATCGTTGGGCCACCCTGCACGAGGTTGAAGATCCCGGCGGGAATGCCCGCCTCGACCGCCATTTCCGCGAGGGCCTGTCCGACTCCCGGTGTCTTTTCGCTGGGCTTGAGAATGATCGCGTTGCCCGCGAGCAACGCCGGGATGAAGTGTCCGTTGGGCAAGTGAGCAGGAAAGTTGAACGGTCCGAGGACCGCCATGACCCCGTGCGGCTTGTACCGACAGAGCCCTGATTTCGTCTCGCCTGCGGCGACTTCGTAATCCGCGATCCGGCCGGCCGAATGTTCGCCCAGCGTGATGTCCACTTTGCCCGCAAGCGCCCCCGCCTCGAAGCGACTCTCGGACAAGACCTTGCCCATTTCGAGCGTGATCAATTCGGCCATTCGAGGCGCGCGGGCCGCGGTGACTTCCTTCCAACGAAGGAGCACCTCGATTCTCGCGGCCTTTCCCATGGCAAACCACGCGGGCTGGGCCCGACGGGCGGCCGCGACCGTAGCCTCGACGTCTTCGAGCCGCTCACCGGATTGGAAGGCAATCTCATCGGGCGCCGCGGGGTTCCGCGAGATGATTGCATCACCCGCGGGTAGCGGAAGAAACACACCGTCAATCAGATTGGCGGGCGGGCCATCGAGAAAGCCCCGTTCGAGCGCGGTGCCGTGATTCGACATGATGATTGTTCTCCAAAGAGCCCGAAGGTGAGCCGTCGTGATTTCTATAGAACGATCCGGGACGCGCCGGTCTCCGAAACTCCAGGGTCCCTACCGGGGGATCTTCGATGATTCGACACGACGCGATTCATTCATCCCGCCCTACGACTTCTTCGCTTTTTTCGACTTCTTGGGCTTCTTGGATTTTTCAGATGCTTTCTTTGGCAACGCCGTCACCCCGAGCGCGGAACCTCGGGTCGCGCCGATGGCTTCGATGGCATCCGCAGAGATTCGAACCCCATCACCTCGTACGGTAAACGTCGTCTGGACCGACCGGAATCCCTGATCACCCTCGCAAGAGACAATACCCATCGATGTTCCGGTTCCGGAAAGCGGGCCGGTCAGGTTGAATCGGCCGGTTGACTCGACGAGCGGAATTCGATCTCGGACTGCTTCGAGGTAAGGCCCGCCATCAAAGGGATCAATATGCCCCTTGTACTCAAATCCCTGTCGCTCAAGCATTCTTCGGGCCGGAGCGGTCTCGTCGCTCTCTCGGGCGATGAGGTTTCTCGCTTCGGGGGGAAGCAACGACGCATAGATGGGCTCGCGCGGAAAGAGCGCGGTCATGAACTCTTTGGAATGCTGGCAGAAAAGATCGGCTTCTTTGTAGGAGAGATTGATGAACCGGCGACCAAGGTAGTCCCAGAGAAGGTTGTGGCTGTCCGGGGTGATCGCGCCCATCATTTCGGCGATCACCCGCTCGTCGAACTGACGGCGATGAAGACCCATGAAGTGGAAGCGAACCATCGAGAGAAACCCGCCGAGTTTCTCGGCGTGACCCCGATATCCGGGGGCCAAGATCAGTCCGCCCATCTCGGTCGGACCGGAGACGTCCTCGCCCAGGGTGAGCATCACTTGGGTGTTGCCCTGCTGCAGATCATCACTCCAGAATTCCTTGCGGCTGACCTCGAGATAGACGTGCGGGTGACCGGGCCACGAGACACAGGGCAGGATCGCGCTGGTGCCGATCACGTTGCCGGTGCCAAGATCCTCCAACACGAACATGAAGTTTCGTTCTCGCGGGTCGCGAGCTTGCTTGCCGAAACTTTGGCGACTGCGCACAACCTTCGCCGCAATGATGTCGCGGTCGGGGGGAAGGTTGATGAAATGAACCATCTTCGCGAGTTTGAGAAGCGTGGTCACGTCCTCGGTCGCGACCTGACGGATGACGAACATGCTTGTGCCTCCTGCCGGCCTTCGATCTGATCCCGGCGACGAACATCGTCGCAGGTGCGAGCGGACCAAGACTCAATCCGCGAGGTCAACCTTCTCGAACGAGCGTTCGAGCACTTCGAAGACGGGGCCGAATTGGGCAGGCTTCATCACACCGACCGGTGGAAGGAATCGAATGTGATACGGATCATGTCCGCAGATGAAGGCGATGAGCCCTTCCGCAAACATGATGTGTAACGCCTTCATGATCTTCTCTCGACTGCCTCCGAAGGGCGTCAGCCGGCACATGCCACCGGTACCAGCGACCAGTTCGGTGATCGGGCGTCCGAGGGTGTCGACCGCTGGCGGGAACCACTCCGGATGCGCGGCCACGAAGGCGTTGGCATGCTCCCGGAAGGCCGTTTGCAGCCCGGCGATCCGACCGTCGGGGCCGTAGTAGCCGCCGTCGCGAAGCCGGCGAAGCGCCGCGTGGCCAACCTGCAAGGCACTGCTTGAACCGATGAACGTTCCGCTCAAGAGCCCCGGCTTCGGGTTGAAGTCATCCGTATAGAGGCAGGCACAGATCTGGCTCATCTTGCCAAGGGTCAGGACATCGACGTATTCGCCGAGCCCGAGCACGTCGTAGTAATACATTTCGGTATTGCGGCCGAAGGTCTGGACCTCGTCATCCCAGACCGGGACGCCACGCTCACGACACATCTCCATGAGCGGTACGAAGAACTCCCGCGGGGCCGTGCGGAAGCCGCCTTCGCCTTGGACGAGTTCGAAGATGAAACAGCTGTGCTGTCCTGGGTATCGCTTGAGATACTGGTCGAGATGCCAAACTGCCATCTTGATGGACCGCTCGCCCATCGCGGGATCGTAGAACGGCATGTAATCGACGTGGACGTTCAACGGAATGCCTACGCGGCCTGCGGCGGAGTCGCCGATCTGGGCCATGGTCGTCGACCGACCCACGAAACAGTCTTGGAATGCGATCACCCGAGGAGCGCCGTTGGTCTTCTGCTGGCAGACCTTCAAAGCGCTCTCGTTGGCCATAGCGCCGGAGTTCGTCGTGAAACAGTTGCGGAGTCGAGACCCCTTTGCCGCTTCCTGCGAGAGAAACTCTGCAAACTCGATGCTCTCCGAGTTGTATTGGAGATTCCCCTCCATCACCACGTCGCCCAGCGCCGATTCCAATGCGACCCGAACCAGACCTGGATCACTGTGCCCGAACATGTGAACGCCGATGCCGTTGATCATGTCCCATTTGACCGAGCCATCGACGAGCTCGACCAGCAGCCCGTTGCCGATGCCGCTTCCGACGTAGGGATAGAGCGCCCCTTTACCGCGCGCTTCCGCGGAACGGGCGAGCCACCCTTCAAGCGTCTCGGCGCCCCCATCGACCGGAGGCCGAGATTCGGTGATCGATGCCTGCGAGGACTCGAGCCGCTGGATCACCGCATCGAGCGCCGCGACGACTTCGGGGCTTCGGCGAAATGAATCGGCAACCGTGACTGACTGGGACGTGCTCACGCGACTGACCTCCTGGAAGTTGATCCGAGGTTGATAAGAACTGACTCTAAGGGGAGTCAAAGGACGAAAAACGTTCGAACGGACGGAAAATCGGGCCGGTCGAGGCGGCCAGAATGGGGCCAGCCGGAGAAAGGCCCTCCCGAATCAGAGCCTCATGATATCGACCGTCCGGATCCTGACCTTCCCCCGAATCCATCGCGATCGAGCCGATGCAGCAGGATCGCGAACAGGATCGCCCGCTCGACGAGGCTGTCCAACTGGACATGCTCGTCAGGACGGTGCATTCCGCCCCCCCGGACTCCTAAAGTGTCGATGGTTGGCACGCCAGCCTGTTGGATCACATTGCCATCGCAGACCCCGCCGGTGGCGGCGAAGGGCATCGGATGACCAAGATCCTCGCTGGCCTTCCGAGCGGTTTCCGCCAGGGCGATGACCTCCGGGGTCGAGGGTTTGGCAGCCCGGATAAACGCGGTGTGAGCCACGAGCCTCGGCGGATCCTCCGACTCGGCCCCCATTTGCTTGTTGAGGTCCTCGACGACTTCGCGAATCGACCGATCGAGATCCTGCCGGGTCGCCTCGTCGCGGTATCGGACATTGCCCCAACAGCGGGCGTGGTGCGCCACGGCGTTGGTGACCTGACCGCCGTGCATGGGCCCGATGTTGACGATACGCCCGGCGTCGGCATCGGCCAAGGCGGAGATCTCGATGATCGCCCGAGCGATGGCGAGCACTGCTGATCGCCCCTCGGCGAAGGCCCGGCCGACATGCGTTGCCCGTCCGTGCGCTTCGATCATGAAGGCTCCCGACCCCATTCGCTCGACGACGAGCGAGCCGTCGGGGAGCGCGGGTTCAAGGACGAGGCCAACATCGTGTCCGGCGGCGACTTCCAGCAGCGCCTGCTCTGAAAAGTAGGTGCCGGTCTCTTCGTCGGGTACCAGCGCCATTGTCCAGTCCAATGGACGCCCGAGCTCCTCCAGAATCTCCAGCGCGGTAATCGCCACGAGAAGGCCGCCTTTCATGTCCATCGCGCCAGGGCCATGTGCCATTCCACCGACGTCCTCGGAGAGCACCTGAAACGGACCATGCGGATCGTGCACCGTGTCGAGATGGCCGCAGATCATGAATCGGACGGCGTCCCGACCGTCGCCGACGGCGTGACGAGCCACGAGCATCGGTGGGACGTCCTCCGCAATCGCCGCGGCGTTGGGATCATCGGAACCCGTGCGAATCTTGATCCATCCAGGCCGAGGTCGACCCGGCATGGTCTCAAGCGTCGCGCCAACCGCCTCAAGCCGGGTGGCCAGCAACGCCCGAAGCGCGTCCAGTCCCGGCGTGTGATTGAAGCCGGTAGGAATCCCCACGAACTCCGCAAGTTCCTGCCGCATCCGGCTGTCTCGGGTCTGGACCGCCGAAGCAATCCGTCGTTCAAAATCGTCGAGTCGATCGAGGTCGATGGTCATATCGTCAACTCCTGCCGGTCGTCCCCGGCTTCTTCGACGGCCAGCGCCGTCAGATCAATGTCACATTCGAAAACTTCCGCCGCCGGGCCCGACATCGAGACCGAGTCGCCGGAGTTGCCCGTCCAATCGAGACGCAACCGACCGCCTGGCAACATCGCCTCCAACGGCGAGGTGACCCGCCCTTCAAGCACCCCGGCGACACAGACGGCGCACGCTCCCGTTCCGCATGCTTGGGTCATGCCACTCCCACGCTCCCAAGTCCGCATCCGAACCGAGCCGGGCCCGGTCACCTCCACGAAATGAAGATTGATCCGATTCGGGAACCAGGCGTGACTTTCGAAGATTGGGCCGAGGCGATCGAGCGGTGCGGCGTCGACATCGCTGCAGAAAATCACGACATGGGGATTCCCCATCGAGACAAGGGTCAACGACGATTCCATCCCAAAGGCCGTCGCGTCGTTCCGATCGATTCCAAAATCGACGGGGTCGAACGAATGCGCGATCACGCGGCCATTCGTCTCGATGCCGGGGATGTCCGCTGGAATCGACCCGGCGGCGAGACTCGGGGCCCCCATGTCGACGGTGACGGTTCCGACCTTGCCCACGGCATCTCGATGCCAGGCCAACGATCGAACGCCTCCGGCGGTCTCGACTCGCAGCGGTTGTGCGTCGGCAATTCCACGATCGACGAGATATTTCGCGACGCATCGGATTCCGTTGCCACACATTTCGCCATCACTGCCATCAGCATTGAACATCCGCATCCGAGCGTGGTTGGCAGGGTCGCCCGGCGAGTCAATGATGATCAACCCATCGGAACCGACGCCACGATGGCGATCACTCACCAGACGGCTGACCGCGGAAGGATCCGCGATCGGGTCATGGCGACCGTCGACGAAGAGGTAGTCGTTTCCGATTCCGTGCATCTTCACGAAGTGCATGAGATCATTGTCCCTCGATCATGACCAGGGCGGGTGGATCCGATCCGGCTTCCTGAAAAATTGCCGGGTCTTGAAGCCACCAACGGAGCAGGACGGCGATCACCACGAGCACCGAGACGCCCTCGATGGCCCGTACCAGTCGATCAATCGGGAGTCGGTCGATCGGTCGGCCCACAAGCGTCAAGAGATGGCGTCGTCGAGAGGCGATCGAACCATGCCGCCAGGTGAACCGCTTCATCGCCACCCCATTGACACCCGCGACCGCCATCAGCGCCGACCTCATGGCATCCACGCCCTCCGCGGAAACCTCCGGCAATAGTTGATCCTCGGCATCGACGGACATGCGAACCGCCGCGAAGGCGTCCGCTTGTCGCTCGAATCGGCGGGAGACCCAACCGAATCCCACCAGCGTTCCGACCAGCACCAGAGCGGTGCCGCCGACATCGATCCACCACAGCTGCGCGTTGATCGCCGCCGGGGCGCCACCGGCGTCAATACAGGCGTGGCGTAGGGTGACCATGAACGGATCCGCGATTTCAGCGCAGAACATCGCCAGCGCGATCAGTGTCACTGCCATCCACGGCATGTGATGACGTCGGGCGTGGGCGAGTTCGTGGGCCATCACCGCCATGACCTGCTCCCGACGCAGGGTGTCTATCAGACCATCGGTCAGGAGGACCCACCGCAACGGGCCGATGAACCCCGTCACCCCCGCATTGACCATGCTTCCTCCGGTCGGCCACAGCAGGATCTCCCGGATCGGGACCCTTACTTGCTCGCACATCCGCAGAAGCGTCGAACGAATCTCCCCCTCGGGAAACGGCCTCGCCCCGAGCAATCGAACCACAAACCCCGGCGCCGCGAGCGCCATGGGGATAACCATCGCCGCTGAGGCGAGCGCCGGAATCCAATCGGGAAGGTCGGCGTCACTTCGATCGAGCACCAGTCGAACCAGGTCACCCGTGACCGCCAAGAGGCCGAGTGGCAGAAGGATGATCAGCATCTGCGTCCGAACCTGCATGGACACCCAGGCCCCGCGAGACGGTGCCGGATGAATTGGTAGTCCATCGTCCAGCCGCTGCAGAAGGGTGGCCTCCCGGGCTCGATGTTCGAAGGGATGAAAAATCCACCAGGCCGCGGTGATGGCAAGCAGGGCCGGGGCGAGGGTGATGACTTCGTCGAGAATGAGAACGTCGCCGACCATCGCCTGAACCGCGTTTCGAAATCCGAGTAGAAGAACGCCGACGGCGACGATCCCCACCGCGATCCACTGCACTAGGCGCAGGCTACGAGCCGCTCGTTCAAACTGAGCGGCCGGATTCCGACCCGCGAGACGCCTTTGAAGCAGTTTCGCATTCAGCGCCGCCAAAACGAGCAACAACGCCGTCCCGGCCACCACCATTCCGATGCTCGCAGCAGTTGAGATCCCATCGCCGAATGCAGATGACGTGTGCGGAAGCAGGACAACCGCAACGAGAATAATAAGCAGGACCTGCAAACCGGAATCTCTCCTGTACCCGTCGTCCCACGCCTGCCGAGGCGACCGTTCTCTTGCGGAGCCCGCCTCGCCCGGGAGCCGGCGCTGGCCTCATCGATGTTCAATCAGGCCGGCGGAACGTGCCGAGATCGACGACGATCCCGCCGTGTCGATAGTAGTCGGCATTGATCGTGCGGCTGTCGATGAAGGTGAACACGAGACAGTTGGCACGCGTCGATTCCGCATAAGCGAAGTCGCCCATATGCGGCCCCGCATAGTCGGCGTTGTCGTATTCCTGAGCGTGATTGTGAAAATGGAAGACGCCGGTGTACGCCGCATCGAACAATTCTTGAGTCGCCTCGAATCGATTGTCGCCTCTCCGGAGCCGGGGTGGAAACTCAAGGAGCTCGATCCGGCCTTGCGAGTCGACCGCGATAACGCCTCCGAATTCCGTGTCATCATCGAGCAGGTCGCGTTCGGCGTAGTCGAACACATGGTCCCGAAGCGCATCGATCGAGAGCGATTCGATGGCGATGCGCATCGCCAACAGATCGTTCCACGAGAGTTTTTCCCGCACATCGCGAAGACGTTCGGTGTGCGATTGGTTCCAGCCCGTGAAGTTTGCGGCGTAGAGACGGCGGCCGTCGACGTCGGCGTCCCGTCGCAGTCCGGCGTAGAGCGACTCCTCGTCCTGATCCAGAAGCCCGGGATCGATTCGCACCGCCGCGACCAAGATTCCAAGATCTCGCAATTCGAGTTGCTCGTGACGAGCCTCTGGAAGAAGGAGACTGGCGGCGGCGGCGGCGTCGAGAAAATCGACGTTCTCTGGCTGGCAGAGGGTGCGTGCCCAAATGATCTCCTCCCGGTTTCGAGGAATGATCCCGGTCCGGTCGGCGATCGTGCGGAGATCCCTGAACATGCCGTCAGTCGGTGAGATCTCGCTGTCTGCGAGCAGTTCGATGACCCGATCGCGCTGCCCTTCAGCGATGAGCAACTCCCAGCATCTTGCCCGAAGATTCGCCGACACGATTGGATCGGCATCCAACATCACCTGCACCAGGACGTCCGGCAATTTCTCCTCGCCGTACATCTCCACCAACGCAAGCCGCTCCGGTCGCTCCGCGGGTGTATCGACCCAGTTGGGCATTGGCCGCGCCCAAGCTCGGATCAGCGTGGGCGTCATGTCGATCCACGGCTCTTCCGCAATCAACTCGCAGAGCCGCGCCCGCCATTGCAGCGCATCGATCTTCGGCATCTGAATCTCGAGGAGCCGTTGCAGGCCTTCTCGATCAATGGACTCCATTCGACGATAGGCCATCTCTCGAACATCGATGAAGTAGCCGTCGGCGACAATCACCCGCTTCAGCGCCTGGCTGGTCGCCGCTTGATCGCCCGAAGCTTCGAGCATCCGCATCGCGGCATAATGTCGACCGGTGATCTCATTCGGATTTGAAAGCACCGCGACCGGATCCTCGACCGGTCTTGGTGAACAACCTCCGATGAACATCAGCAAGGCGGCAAGCTGACATCCGTAGAAGAAGGTCGTCGATCGAGCGCGACCCGATGGCCCGACTCGCTTCGAGGTGGTCGCGGAGGAGATTGAAAATGAACTGAAAATCACGGAATGCTGGCCTCCATGCCGGCGTCTTCGCCTACGAGTTTCCGACGAAGGGCCGGAGATCCACGGTTGATCGGCAACAGACTGGATTTGACTCTATCATCGAGGCGACAGGAACTCAGGGCGCGACCGGCATTGGATCGGGCTCATGTCGACGGTTTCCAAGGAACGTACCATGTCAGATCCCGCCCCAGATGCTTCGAATGAGCCACTCCAAGCGCGGGTGGAACGAGTTCTGGGCCTGATTCGTCCTGGGGTTCAAGAGGATGGAGGCGATTTCGAACTCGTCAATATCTCCGAATCGGGTGTGGTTGAGATTCGATTCCTCGGGGCCTGCATCGGCTGTCCTTCCAGTGAAATGACCCTTCGCGACGGAATTGCGCGGAATCTGCGCGAACGAGTCCCCGAAGTTGTCGACGTGATCGCGGTCGCTTAGGGCGTTCAATCGCCCAAAAGAGGCCTCATCGCGGAAACCTGAGATCTTGACTTCTGTGATCGGCACCGTTCGGCTACCCTGTAAGGAGCCGAACGATCTCGGCAGGCTGCTTCCCGGGTTCAGAGCCAGACTGTTCTGAAACCTGTTCTTGGAAGGCACGCCTCTCAGGCAGGAGGACCTGGACATGCTGGTAATCACCCGTCGCGAAGGCGAGGAAGTCATCATCGGAGATCCTGCGTCCCCGCTCGGCGTTGTTCGAGTCGCGGTCATCAAGGGCGACCGAGTGAGACTTGCGTTCGAGTTCCCCCGCGAAGTCGCGGTTCACCGACGCGAGGTCGCTGAGCAGATTGTGGCTGACGAAGAAGCGCCATCGGTCGCCGGCAAGATCCGACCAGCCTCCGAAGGTTGAACGATCGCCACCGGACGCCTCATCTCAGAAAACGACATTGATTGAACGCACGCCTTCTTTTGGGCGTGCGTTCTTCTTTTTCGGATGGCCGGCGAGTGGTATCCCTCAAAAAATCGCCCACGCCGTCCGAAGGACGGCGTGGGCGGCGAAGCGAAGCAGCCATCGAGCCCCCGCTCATGGCCGAAAGCCCTCGATCCGAAAGACATGGATCGGCGAGCCGGGGTCTCACACCCCGAGGTGCTCCGGGATCATCCGTGACCCGCGAAACATCGAATTTCCGAGTCGTCCTTGACTCGGTTCCCGCGAACCAGGTGCCCCCCTGCTCGCGTTGCCCTAAAAAACAAGGCGGTTACGGTCGAAGAACGTGCCGCGACGATCATCCATGACCGCCGCGACGCGGTACAACCGCGCCGTCGACTCGACCGCATGCCGACGGCGCCCTGGACGACCGATCCTTGGTCGTCTTGACTGCCAGCGGGCTGAAGCCCGCGTTGATTCCAATCGTAAGAACGAAGGCTCATCGACCACCTTCCGATTCTGAACGTGCGGTGCGGGCCTGCCTCGCCCGACGCCACACGTCTCGTTCCGAAGGCAACGCCGCCTGCTCGCGTCGCCAGTCTTCTGGAAGGATCAATTCGAGGTGATCTCGAACCCCCATCACCATCACACTCCCGGAGAGTCCGTAGCGGGTCAATAGTCGATCGGGCAACCTGATTCGGCCGGCCGAGTCGATCGGACAACGTGCCGACTGTGAGAAGATCACACGCTCGAAATCGATCTGGTCCTCGTCGCCAAGGAGCGAACCGCCGAGTTCCGACGCGAGGGCGGCGAAGGTCCGTTCCGGCCAGAGCCAGAGATTTCCAGTCGCACCTGGAGCCGCGACGAATGCTGTTCCGTGAGTTGCCTCGTCGAACACAACGCGAAGTTCGGCTGGGATGGCCAGCCGGTTCTTCGTGTCGATGGTGTGCTCGAAGTGGCCTAGGAAAAGCACGCATCAGGTCTCCGGAAAGTCGTGTTCGGTTGGAGTCCAACGATGGAACTCCTCGAATCACTTCACGACCGGAGAATACTCCACATCGCCCCACTCTTCAACACATCTCGCCATTTTTCGACATTTCGAGGTTTTTCTACCCCCTCGGGCCGCACCCTTTGTCGGCAAGTGGGTTTTAAAGTCTTGCCTTAAAAGAACTTATGGACATTTGGCGAATACAGCGCATGCTCTACACAATTCCTCCCCATTCTCGCAGACTGCGCTGAAATGTTCTCTGCGACCCCCGGAACGACCATGCCCCGAGAGACCACGTCTGATTCTGTATGCCGGGATGCCATCGCGCGAATGCCGGTTGGTCGCTTTCTGATGACGGCGGCCTTCGGCGACACTCGAAGCGGCATGATCGTGACTCAGGTCCAGAAATGTGCCAACGAGCCACCGACCATCACGGTTTCCGTTCGCAAGGGCAACGCCCTGAGTCCGCTGATTCGGGACTCGGGCACCTTCGCCCTTTGCGAAATCGCCGAGACCGACCTGGTCCTTTCGAGGCTCTTTCGGCAGCCCAGCGACCTTCAAGGCGAAGACCCGTTCCTCGGGCATCCCCTCCTTAAAGATACGCAGAATGTCCCTGTTCCAATCGCGGCGGCTTCCTGGGTGCGCTGCGAACTCCTCCGGCATTTGGACATCGAGGCGGATCACGAAATCTACATCGGTCGCGTGATTCAAGGAGGTATTCTCGACGTCGTCAACGCAAGCTCGAAGAACGGCACGCGACGGGTCACCGCACGATCGACCGGCAAGGCCGTCTTGGCCATCAACGGCGCGGCACTTGAACGGCACCGCCCGGGTATCGACGAAAAAACGAAAACCGAGATCGAGGTCGTCGTTCAAGAAGATCCAGAGAAGACCTGATCCGCGAACTGATTCGAGCCAGACCACGGACTACCATTCGAGGCATGATTCCCGAATCCCCCACCGCCGCCAATCGACTGCTCATGGACTACCGTCGCGAGGCGGTCGATCTGGGAAGTCCCCCCGTCCCAATCATCGATGCCCACACGCATATCAACGGTTCCGAGGCCGCATCCTTGTTCGCGGAGGTGATGGACCTCTACGGAATCGAAGCGGTCTGGTCGATGACCGCCCTGGACGAGGTCGAGTCAGTCCGCGAATCGCTCGGTGGGCGTTTCGAGCCGATCGCGGTTCCGGACTTCCGCGATCCCGACCGCCGGTCGGCCCACGGCGATGGGTACCTTCGGCGAATCGAGGCATATCACGCCAAAGGCGCTCGAATCGTGAAGTTCTGGTCCGCTCCGAGGATCGTCGACTTCGGCGAAGAAGCGGGCGACCCTGCGATGCTCCGACTGGATGGCCCTCTTCGACGAGCCGGAATGAGCCTTGCCGCCGACCTGGGCATGGCGATCATGATCCACGTCGCGGATCCGGATACGTGGTTCGCCACCAAATACGCCGACCGATCGAAGTACGGCGACAAACGATCACAATATGAACCACTCGAAGCGGTGGTTGCGGACTATCCGGTCCCTTTCATCGCGGCGCACATGGGTGGCTGGCCCGAGGATCTCGAATTCCTCGACGGACTTCTTTCGAGGCATCCGAATCTCCACCTCGACAGCAGCGCGACGAAGTGGATCATCCGCGAACTGTCGAAGCACGAACCGACAAAACTCGTGGCCTTCCTGCAACGACATCGAGGGCGGATCCTCTTCGGCTCGGACATCGTCACGCTGGATGAACATCTTCGGACCGCGGACAAGGACGCCGAGAACGTGATGGCGACGAAAGCAAGCAACCGCGACGACGCATTCGACCTCTACGCCAGTCGGTACTGGTCACTCCGAAGACTCTGGGAAAGTGATCATGACGGAGAAAGCCCGATCGCCGATCCAGATCTGGCCATGGTCGACCCCGAGCAACATGGACCGCTGGATGCGCCAAGACTTCGGGGCATGTCGGTGCCGCCATTGGAATTAAAGATGCTCTACCGCGAGGCTGCGATCGCGTTTGCCGCGTCCATCCCCGCAGATGGTCGGCCTTCCAAATCGTAATCGCGGATGCGGAACCAATGCGGGCGTCCTGAGACGAGCCCGCGACCGTGTCGGGCCGCCGCCGCATGTCCCATGTCGACGGCCAAAGATGGTTCGTCGACCATTCTCAAGAGGACTCGAACCAACGCGTTTCGATCACCAGTCGGAATCAGTCGGCCGTCGACGCCATCTTCCACGAGTGACGCGGCGTTGCGCCGATCCGAAGCGATCAGAGGAACGCCGCAGGCCAGCCATGCCCGAAGGGCCAGAACAGATGCCGGTGGATACGGCGGGGCATCCGATCGATCGATCGTGACCACCACGTCGACGGCTGGGGCCACGAATCTCGGATCCCGGACCCTCTCGTCAAAAACGACATGCACAGACTCGCCGCTGAGCCTCGCTTCGCCGTCAGCGAGTTGCCTCGAGGCTGCCATGGTCTGACCAGATTGGGGATCTGCAATCAGCGTCATGCTTCGCCCCGCGACCCCGGCCGTAGCGGCGGCGGTTAGCGCGGACGAGAACGCCGCACTCGAAGGTGGGTCGGCGGCGATCGCGACCACCAGCTCTTCCGGACGCCGGACCCCCCATTGTCCACGAACCAGGGCTCGATCCGCGCGTCGTCCGCACCGATGCTCCACATCCTGCATCGGAAAATCTGCCGCCGATCGCGACTCGCCGATTCGCCATCCTCGCCGGGCGAGCAACGGTCCGATCTCGGGCCCGATCGGATGCACAATGGCCTGATCCCGACGCCATGGTTCGATCCGGGGCGGCCGACCGGACACTGCCGCGATCTGACCGATCACCGGCAGGCCATGATCCGCGCCGAGGGTCGCCACCAAGGCCGATTCGGACCAGGCCATGACCTGCCCGATGGGCTCGCGAAAGGTCTCCGGCGAGAATCTCGGGTCGAGCTGGACCGACTCGGTGACCAGCCTCTTCAAGACCTTGCCGAGCTGTCGCGAGGCAAGACGCGGAATACCCAGGGGCATGGGAACATTGGCATCGACCACGACCCTTCGCCGACGGACGCTCGCAGCGTGGTCGCGGCCGCCGAGGATCACCAGCAAATCATCCTCCTGCAGGATCGCCAGCGCGTCGCAGAGCGCCAAACCACAGCCCGGGGCAGCCGGATCTAGGACATGCACTGTTCTACTCATCGCAGGAAGGCTCCGAGGCGAGCTCGCCTCCGAGGATCAGCGAACGCCGAGGTTCTCACCCAGATCCACTCGTTCATGCTCGTAGAAAAGAAAGCCGACGTTCTTGCCGAGTTCCATCGCGAGATTATCTTCGACGCGACGTCGCTTCGCAAAGCTCTCGAAGTTGATCGGGTCGACCTCGCGAATCTGTCCGATGACCTCCAGCCCGTTGGGGTCGGCGATCGGGAACACCCTGGTACCAGCCGCCAGATCGAGGACCTTGACGCTGCAGACCGCCGTGGGTCGCGGGGTATAGCCGTCGAGGGTCATGGCGAATCCGTCGAGCGAGACGTAGATGACCTGCTCAACGCCGGCCTCGCGGCCGATCCGTTCGATGCTCACCCGGCTTTCGCTGGTCTCCAGCGCTCGGGCCAAAGCGAGCACATCACGCGAATCGATCATCATGTTTGATGGGATCGTGCCGCTGGAGATGAGATCGTCGGTAATCCGAACCCCCACCATCGAGCGGAGCGACGTTCGCGGAAATGCCGTGTCGGGGTCGTCGACGAACACCGCGGTTGTTGTCTCGCGAAGCTCGTACTGCGCCGGAACGGTGCCCGGGCCTTCCAGCACGTAGGCCACCGGAACAATAATGTTGCAGCCTGCAAGGACACCGCCAGCAGCGAGGATGATCATCAGCGGCAGCAGGCCGCAACTCGATCGGCTTGAATCAGACATCGGGGTATTTGTCCTCAATATGATCGAAGAAGAGCCAGGCGGCTTCCTGGATGAAGGTGGCGAGCAGTCCCATCTCGATCCGCTCCTCCGTAGAACTCTCGCGTCCGAGTTCCGCGATCTTCGGGAACTCTCCGCTCACGTCATAGGTTTCGGCGAAGGCATCAGAGTCGAAGCCATCGAGTTCGACGATGCCGATCGAAGCACCGGCCACGCCTTCCCACTGCCATCGGTTGCCCGGTGGATTGAGCCGGAATTCGAAGACGTCGATCCAAACCAGCCGTTCAACGCCAAGCTCCTCGCAGACCTCGCCGTACGGCATGGTCTCCCAGCCCGGCTTGTGATAGGTCCAGTCGAGCACGACCCGCGGATCGAGTACTTGAATCCCCTCGACGTTCTGCGACAATCGGCGGCTCATGTTGACGCAGACTTCGGCGACGAGCTTGGGGAACTGGTAGAGCGTCGACATGTCGGTTTGGACGACTACGGCCACGGTCTGATTCCGAAGACCGTCGTACTCCGCAAGTACCTCGACCTTCTTTTCACGCTCGATGTTCTGCCCGATCACGCTCGCGATGCCGAAAAACTGGCATCCTTCGAGAATCCCGACCGTCGCCAGAAGCGCGATGACGGCCATGCTTCGAACGGCAGCGGTCCGGTGTCCACGTCGATTGTCATTCGTTTTCATCATCATTTTGGTCGCCATTTTGGTCGCCTTCTTTCTGCTGATCCCGATCATCGTCTTTCGTCAGCCGAGCGTCCTGACCAGAACCTGCATTCGACCCTCTGCTCTGAACCCACTCGCCGAAACACTTCAGAAGTAATCCCGGTGATCGCCGATCTTGTAGGCCCAGGCCACCAGAAGCAACGCCACAAACACCCATAGAAACCGTTTTCCGAACAGCCCCGAAAAGAACGGAGCGAGCATCGATCCCGAAACCGCGGTCCAACCTCCGACCAGAACCACCATCGCGGTAGCGACTGCCAGCAGCGCTCCAAGCGGTTGTGCGCGGAATGAACCCAAAAGGTTCCCATGCGCCGCGAAACTGAACGCCGTGGTCATTCCACAGGTCGGGCAAGGCATGTTCGCCGCCACGATCCAATGACACGGCGGAAGCCCCATTTGCTGATGCGTTCCGAGGCCATCCTCGGAAGGCGTCAAAATCCAGGCGATCACCAGAACCGTCGCGGCCGCCAACGCTGCGAATCCCGAACCCACCCGGACGCTGCCGGAGGCTCGTTGCGGAATCGCAACACTCCATCCCGCGGAAGCCCAATCGGGCGCCACAGGAGGCGGTGACGAAGACCCCGGTACATCTGCCATCACCACAGGCTACCGAGCCCGCGATACAGAGGCAACGAAGACACTCAAAATCGACTCTTTCAGCATCGTCAACCCGATTTTTCGATCGCCACCATCGAATGAAGGATCGACCGATCGCTAGCATGCCTTCATGACCAGCAATGCATGGCTCGACGCCCACCTCGATCTCGCCTATCTCGCTGGCGCGGGTCGGGATTTCAGCAAATCAATCGCCGAACTTAAGATCGATGGGGCCGTCACTTGGCCGGATCTCCAGGCCGCCCGCATTCAGACGCTGTTCGCCACGATTTTTACGGAGCGAGATGGCCCCCCCCATGAACCTGCGGCATATCCGGCCGACGATGCCGACGCGGCCGAAGACGCCGGACGCCGGCAGCTGAACTGGTATGAAGCCGAAGAAGCTGCGGGTCGCGTCACGATCGTTCGGGACACGGCGGATCTCGATTCCGAGATCGTGCCCCGGCTGGTCCTGCTCATGGAATGCGCGGATCCAATCAAGACGCCCGAAGACGCCACCTGGTGGGTGGACCACGGCGTGCGAGTGATCGGCCTGAGTTGGGCCCGCGGCTCCCGGTACGCCGGTGGCAACGCACGACCGGGCGGACTCAGCCCGGCAGGAGAATCACTCGTCGATGCGCTCGAGGCCCTCGGCGTAGGACACGATGTTTCCCATCTCTCCCCTGCCGCCTTCGATGACCTGCTGGCACGAACCTCCGGTCCGGTCTGCGCCACGCACTCCAACGCCGCGGCGATCACCGGACCGGATGACCGCCATCTTCGCGACGATCAGATCGAGGCGATCGCGGCCCGTGGCGGCGTCATCGGGCTCAATCTGTTCGGTCGGTTCCTTCGTGGCGACGGCATGCCAGCGACCATCGACGACTGCCTCGACCACATCGAACACGTCGCCGCGTTGGCCGGTCGCGATCGGGTGGGACTGGGATCGGATGCGGATGGAGGCTTCGGGGCGTCGTCGCTCCCCGAAGGTCTCCAAGATCTCCGCCAACTGGACCTGCTCACCCTCGGGCTTGCGAGTCGAGGATGGACCTCGGTGGAGACCCGAGGATTTCAGTTCGACAACTGGAACTCCTGGCTCGGAAAACTCCTGAAACCGAGTTGAGAACGGGCGACGCTGCGGGCCCCGGCGACCTTGACCACCCGCACTCCATCATGTGATGAACTGGTGAAGAAAAAGACCATGATTCGATCCACCAACCTGCCCCTCGCGACCTGCCTTGGCACATGCCTCTTGACCTACTAGGTGTCGCAGCCGGCACTCGCTGAAACCTCGATCAGGCTTCATTTCGCCGCTGGGATTCTCGACCTCCAGAAGGACACCACCACCGAAGGATCCACTTCCGACGGCGGGACGACCGCCACCTCGCCGACGGCCACGACCGGTGGAGGTCCGACCACGGAGCAACTCGCCAAGGCGGCACAGAACCCCGTCGCCGACATGATCAGCCTTCCGTTCCAGAACAACTTCACGTTCCCGACGGGACCCGGGGATAACGCGCAGTGGGTGCTCAATATCCAACCGGTCATTCCGATCAAGATCTCCGAGGACATCAACCTAATCACCCGAACGATCCTCCCGGTGATCTACGCACCTTCGCCGGCGGCGGGCGTTTCAAGCGACTTCGGCCTTGGCGATCTCCAATTCACGGCATTCCTTATCTCCCGCGAAGACCGACGGACTCATCTGGGGATTCGGTCCAGTGTTTCAATTCCCGACCGCGACGTCTGACCGGCTCGGCACCGACAAGTGGTCGGCGGGCCCCAGCGGCGTCGCCTTACCCATGCGGGGCCCCTATAGGTGATCGGTGGATTGGTTCAGAATGTCTGGTCGTACGCCGGATCTGGTGGAACGGATGTGAACGCACTGCTGGTGCAGCCATTCATCAACTACAAACTGCACGACGGCTGGTACATCACCACCACCACCGCTCCGGTCATCACGGCCAACTGGAAGGCCGATTCCAACAATCGATGGACGATTCCAGTTGGCGGCGGGGTTGGCAAGGTGCTTCGAATCGGCGCTCAGCCCGTCAACATCCAGTTGCAGACTTTCTATAACGTGCAACGTCCCGCCGGCGTCGGCGAGTGGAGCATTCGATTCCAGATCCAGTTGCTCTTCCCCTCGGGGGGTGAGAAGCACCGTTCATCACCGGCAAATTCACCGTGGAATCGTGGCGTTCCGTTCGCTGTTGAGCGGAACGCTCCGACGAACGCCACCGGCATCGATCATCAGATGGAGCCGCAAGCCGGTGCGATGAAGGTCGGCGACTCGTGGCGCATCCGTCGTGAAGACATGGATCGTCGAGACTCCCGAGAAATCCGTGGCGCTGGCGATCAGCTCCCGATTACCGTGCAGCCAGGCATCCGCGATGCGGGCCGACTCGAGGCTGATATCCGAACAAAGCAAATGGATCCCGCCTTCGGCGTCGGCCGCGAGTTCGACGCCGGGAGCGATCGGGCACCGCAGGCCAGTTGGCTTCAGTTCGGGGAGAAGACGGACAAAGCCGGCATCGTGCGTCCCCACCGCTGCCGAGGCATCGAGGGTCGAGTCGTCGAGCGGACCGAGCCGTGAAGCGGCCGTCGCTCGAGTCGCCTCCGCTTCATCGGACCTTGAGCCAGTGCTTCCCGAAGTGGTGTCCTCGGCCGGCGAAAAGGCCGGCTCGCCGGGGGCACCCATCGGTGACGGACGGAGACGGACGGATTGAAATTTGGTCCGCGGCCGACCGGTCCCGAAGTCAGAACCGGAGCCGGGAAAGAGCGGCTGCATCGCCCCGCGATCGGTCGATCGACGGCGAGATGCCGAGGATGAACCCGTCTCGGGCTCTTCCATCGCATCGCTCGCCGTACCCATGTCAC
>CALFOM010000191.1 GCA_937919685.1 uncultured Phycisphaera sp. | reverse complement strand
CGGGTTGCTTCAACAGCGGGGCTGCTGGTGATTGATGGGCCGGCGGTACTCAGGAGATCTTCCGCGTAGTTGGTTTCAGCCCGACGTTGGGTAATCGGGCCAACCGGATCACCACGGAGAAACTGCCGGATCAATTGTTCGTCGAGGGTGAGTTTCTCAACCTCATCGGCGGGGATCTTCCGGATCTCATCAAACGCATCACGAGTGTCGATGCGGAGCACCCGGCCCTTGTCGAGCATCACCATCCGATCGGCGATCGTGAAGGCGGAGTCCATTTCGTGCGTCACGACGACACTCGTCACCCCGAGCTTCTTGGTCAGATCGACGATCAACTGATCGATCTCCGCGCTGGTGACTGGGTCCAGACCTGCAGAAGGCTCGTCGTAGAAAAGAATCAGCGGATCGAGCGCCAACGCTCGCGCGAGCCCGGCACGTTTCTTCATCCCGCCCGAGATCTGCGACGGAAGTTTGTCGGCATGCTCTCGCAGTCCGACCAACTCGAGCTTGATCTTCACCTGGATGTCGATGATGGTCCGATCGAGATCCGTGTGCTCTTCGAGCGGAAGCGCGACGTTTTCGGCCAACGTCATCGACTGAAAGAGAGCGCCGGACTGGAACAGGATTCCGAAATTGCTTCGGATCTTGTTCATCCCCTCTTCGTCCAACTGATCGATCCGGTGCCCGAGCATCGAGATCGTGCCCTCGGACGGGGGGAACGAACCGATCAACATCCTCAGGAACGTCGACTTCCCACATCCGGATCCACCCATCACGACGAGTGTCTCGCCGCGATGAATGTCCATGGTCACCCCATCGAGCACCGTCTGGGTGCCGAAGATCTTTTTCAGATCACGAACCTCAATGATCGGTTCGCCGGGCTGTGGCATGCTGCTTGAATTCATGGGTCACTCGGGGGAGATTGGTCGTCCATTTTCTCGGCCGCCTTCTCTTCTGCAGCCGGCGTCTCTGCCGCCGGCGTCTCAATGGTCTCGCCCGCTGCTTCCTTCACGGAATCACCGGCCGCGGCGTTTAAGTCCGAATCAAGCGAACTCCAGACGACCTTGGTTCCGTCGGTATCGACCACGGTGATCGCCACCAGACCAAGGATTCTCCCGTTCGCCGACACTGGCTCACCAGTGGTGGTGGCTTGAAACTTGGCGGTCCCTTCATACGACCCCTTTGAGAAGGTGAACAGATAAGGGATGCTGAAAGTGGCCTGACCAAAGGGAGGTTGATCGCCATCACTTGGGGCGGCGGAGCTGAAGTCACCGAAACGGTTCGTCGCGTCCGCGACGAACGCGGCGGTCTGTGCCGCCGATGGCGTCTGATCGGTCGACCACCACTCGTTCGTCTGCGTCGAGTCACCCTTGAAGGCGGCTTCGATCGCACCAGTCGGCCCCTGCAGGACGACCTGAATCGAGTCCGAAACCAACTTCGCGACTTCGACGAGTTTTACCGTCGTATACACCTGCCCGGCCGTGACCAGAATGCCGAGGATGATCGCGGTGACCACCAGTGGCCGCCCCCGCATCGTGCCACCCGGGGTGGCGGTTCGACCCAGTGCAGCCAGGCCGAGAAACAAGCCGACCAGCGGGAGCACCGGGATGCAGAATAGGAGGGTCAGCACGAACGCCGTGACGGCCATCGCGCTCATGGGCTTCATCTCGGCGTGGCTCGTCTCTGTAAATGCGGCGTCAGCGTTCATGTGATCATCATTCCTGTGTGTTTGGCAGACGCCCGGATGGTGACCGCCTCATGCCTTGTCGTTCGGAAGACCCGGTTCGATCTTGCAGGCCAGTCTACCCCGCGATTCTCGTCATGGCCCCACAGCCTCTTCTGACGGGCCCACCCCGGAGCGTCCCACCGCCTCCGCTGTTTCCTTCAATTCGGCTTCGGTGGGCTCGGCCGGCGGTTCCGCATCCCGAGCAGGCTCGGATCCAAGCCGGAGAAGCGGGTTGGGCGGATCCACAATTTCAATCCAGAGGAACTTCGGCTGAGGGATGACGTCGTCGAGCGCCCGCGCTCTCAATGAGAATGCCGCCGCGCCGTATCGAATGCCGCCAGGATCGAAATCGAGGACCAGCCGAACTTCCATCCGAGGATCCAATGTGTCCCCGCGCATCGCGGCATCCTTGAGTTTCACGTCGATGAGCTGGCCGAATCGCTCGGCGATGGTGATTCCAAAGGCCGCAAGCTGGTCCTGATCCGGGGTCGAGGCGGCGTCAAAGCTGAGACTCGAAGCCGCCAGATCACCCCGAACGGCGTCTTCGATCATGGTCCGTGTGGTGACCAACATCCGATCTTCCAGCGCTTCGAGATACCACTTGCCGAAGGCATCCCAACTGAAGATCCAGATGATGGTGCTTGCGGTGCCGATGGCGATTCCGGAGAGCGCGAGACGTCGCCCGCCGAGTCGACCGCCGCTGGCCAGAATCCGCCGATGCGCCAGAAATCCCAAAAACACCGCCACCATGCCGGTCAACGGACAGCACAACGCCAGCGACGTGATAAAGGCCGCGAGGGCGAGTTGGCTCCGGGGCACTGCGGCCTCGGCGGGATTGGCGGGGTGAGGTGACGAGCCTGGCATGGCACAGGAGTGTATCGGCGTCTACGCTCCGCTCATGGCTACCTCTGATCGAATCGATCCGCCGCCGGAAACAAATCCGTTCCCCGGGCCTCTCGCCGATCTCCGGGTCGTCGTGATGGGGCTCGGCGTGTTCGGCGGGGGCGAAGCCGTGGCTCGGCATCTCTGCGCTGCGGGTGCGGACGTCCTGGTCACCGACCTGCGTTCGCCGGCGGCTCTGGAGACCACGATCGAGCGGCTTCAGAATCTCGGCGTCGAATTCCGGCTCGGTGAACATCGCCCAGAGGATTTCACCTCGGCGGATCTCGTGGTGGTCAACCCAGCCGTCCCCCATCCTTGGGATAACCCTCTTCTGGAACTCGCTCGGAATGCCGGCGCCAGACTGCTCACCGAGATCCGTCTCGCAATCGGCGATCATCCCGCCGACCGCGTGATCGGCGTGACGGGGAGCGCCGGGAAGAGCACCACGTCAGCGATGATCCATCACGCCATCGCCCGCGTCAGACCGGATCTCACGCCTCGGCTCGGTGGCAACATCGGCGGGTCGCTCCTTGATGACCCACCGCCGAAGAACGCGACGCTGATTCTCGAACTCTCCAGTTTCATGCTTCATTGGCTCGCCGGAGACGGTGGCGATCCGGCAGATCGGTTCACCCCCGGAATCTCCGTGGTCACGAACATCAGCCCGAACCACCTCGACTGGCACGAGACCATCGAACATTACACCACGAGCAAGAACGCGATTTTTCTTGCATCACCCGCGTGCGAGCAGCCTCGATCGGTGCCTGATGCCGATCCAGACGTCGACCAAGAGATCGAGGCCGCGCTGAAACTGAAGGTCCCTGGAGATCACAATCGTTCCAACGCCCTTCTCGCGATCCGAACGATTCTCGCGCATCTGGATCTCATCGACGGCCCGCTCCACGATCGACGACGAATCGCACTCCGTTGCGCCACCGCCCTCGCAGACTTCAGCGGACTCCCCCATCGACTCGAGTTTCTCGAGGAGATTCGTGGTATTCGTTTCTTCAACGATTCGAAGTCGACCACGCCGGAAGCGACGGTGCTCGCCGTCGAAAGCATGGGGGATCCGGCACGCGTCCATCTCATCGCCGGCGGCTACGACAAGGGTTCGAACCTCGATTCCATTGCCGCCATGGCGCCGTCGCTGGGGGGCCTTTTTGGAATCGGAACCACGAGCGAGCCCATCTGTCGGCAAGGCGGTGAGGACTGCGGCACGCTGGAACTCGCGATCGAGCGATCCGTGCGTCATGCCGGTTCCGGAGACGTCGTACTGCTCAGTCCTGGGTGTGCGAGCTGGGACCAGTTCGCGAACTACGAAGCCCGAGGGGATGCCTTCCGCCGTCTGGTCGCCTCGATGAGGTGAGTTCATCCTGGCATCGAAGTCACGCTGAAAGAACGACCGCCCACCGGATCGGTGGGCGGTCGTGATGTTCTTGATTCGAAGATCCTTGCTCGGCCGTCAGTTCGGCCAAGTGCCGCCATCATCGGGAACCGGGCCACCCTTGGGCGTCCAGTGATCCGGGCGATCCTCTTCGAGATCGACCCGAAGTCGGTATCGCTCATCATCTTCAGGCCACTCGGGAGCGGGTCGAATCTCGACGCGAATGCTCCGTGCACTTGCAGGCGGAACGGTCAACTGATTCGAGAGCTTTCCGTTCTTGTGAGGCGCGTCCCAGATCTCCCAGAGCATCCGATCCGGGGTGTAGATGGGGTCATCACCTTTGCCATCCATGAACTTGAAGGTCAGTTGCTTCCCGACCGGCAGTCGCAGCGAGAAGAACGCCTCTTCGTTTCGAGTATCGATAATCCGAATCGTCTTCGGGCTCGAGGTCGTCGAAACATAGGTGAAGGTGGAATTGCTGCTTGGCAGCCAGCCACCCTTGGTGCTGTAGGCGGCACAGCTGGTCATCGTGAGGAACATGAGACCAGCGGCGGTGAGGAACAGGGGTCGAAGACGCATGCAAGGCTCTCTGGCTAGCGCAGAAACGGCGCGGCCCGCGTGGACCATGTCCGTATCCTCTTCATCGGTCTGCACGGGTGCCCGCCTTGAGACACGACTTGGAACTACTGGCGAGGAAATCGGATTCGTCCACCCTGAACCCGCCATACCAGACGTCAAGAGGGCGATTCCCAGCGGCAACCCAGCTCAAGATCGACTCGTACCCCCAAACCCGGGATCCGGATTGGTAGAGTTCGACAGATGTCTTCCGCCAACCCCACCATTCGAATTGGCCACGGCTACGACCTCCACCGCCTCGAGCCGATCGCACCTGAGGGGTCCGGGCGACCCTTCATTCTCGGTGGAGTTCGGTTCGACCATGATCGGGGGCCGGTCGGTCACTCCGACGGCGACGCATTGCTCCACGCCATCACCGACGCCCTTCTGGGCGGACTGGGCCGCGAGGACATCGGCCAGTTGTTTCCCGATACCGATCCGGAATTCGAGGGGGCCGATTCGCGACGGTTTCTAGAACGAGCCGTCGAGATCGTCCGGGAGGCGGGATACCGAATCGGCAATCTCGATGCCACGGTCATCCTCGAGCAACCTCGTCTGGGAAGCCGCAAGATGGAGATTCGCACCCATCTCGCCGAAATCCTCGGCGTCGGGGTCGACGACGTGAATCTCAAGGGCAAGTCACACGAGAAGGTGGATGCCGTCGGCGAAGGACGGGCGATCGAAGTCCACGTCGTCGTCCTCCTCTACAAGGAGGGGTGATTCCCTCAGCGACCGTCGACAAGAGGAACGAGGAGTTGTTCGGTGGCCGCACGCAAGGCGTACGACGGTCGAGACGTGGCTTCTTGCAGGCCGCACACGGACTCAAGTGACACGATGCCAGCGAAACGGCGTTGATCTTGGTCCGCAAGATCACCGATCCTCCCGGGCACGATCATCACTGGAACCCGATGCTTTTCCCCGAGCTCCAGCAGGCAGCCCGGGCCTTTCCCCATCATCGATTGGGCGTCTAGGCTTCCTTCGCTCGTGATCACGAGATCGGATGCCGCCACTCTCGCGTCCAGATCGAGGGCGGTCGCAACGATGTCGAATCCTGATTCCAATACTGCTCCGAGAACCACCCGCAGACCGAATCCGACGCCCCCCGCCGCCCCCGCACCGTCCGCCTCCGCCGCTCGCTGAACCTGGTCTTCGCCGAATTCCCTGCCCAGAAGACCCACCCATCGAGACATCCCTGACTCGAGCCGCTCAACGCCGGCGCGGTCAGCCCCTTTCTGGGGGCCGAAGACGCGAGCAGCACCGGTTGCTCCAAGCAGAGGATTCCCGACGTCGACGGCAATTCGTAAGTCGACGCGGCGCCACGCGTCACGAATTGCCGGCGGAAGTTCGATCGCGTCGACTCGAAGGAGGTCAGCCCCCAAGAGAGGTGGAGCGAGTAACGCACCCTCGGCTCGAAACCGAACGCCGAGCATCGACAAGGCGCCGATCCCGCCATCGACCGTGCCGCTTCCTCCCACCGCGAGAATGACCTGCGACCGGTGATCTTCGGAAGCCTCAAGAAGATCAAGTGACGCTCGGAGCATCGCCCCGGTACCACCCGTTCCGGTCTTCCCAGGATCTCGATCGGCCGGTTCGATCAGTTGGAGACCCGACGCCTCGGCGAGTTCCACCACCGCCAGACGGCGATCAGAGGCGATTCCGAATCTCGCGTCGACGAAGGGGCGGTCCAGCCTGGGTCCGGAGACCCGGCGAACCTGCACCTGCAGGGCCAATCCGGTCACCATCGCATCGAGCGTGCCCTCCCCGCCATCAGCAATCGGGCAGCGATCGACACTCACGTCCGAAAGGCGATCCAGAACTCCCTGTTCGATCGCAATCGCAGCCACAGCCGCCGAGCAGGTGCCTTTTAGAGAATCCGGTGCCACCAGCACCCTCTGAATCGACCTTGGCGATGGCTGCAAGAGGAATCCTCGACAATCGCAGGAAGAGCGAAGAGACGGGAGCATATACACTTGGGGATTCCCTCCCGGCCGTCTGATGTCGATCGGGAGGGCGACGCGTTGGTCCTTCGCCTGCAGCCCATGGAAGAACTGGTTTACAATTTTCTCGGCGATTACGGCTGGATGGCCATGATCGGACTTCTCCTCGCCTCGGGAATCGGTATCCCGATCAGCGAGGAGGTGGTCAATGTGCCCGCGGGGATCTTCGTCGGGCAGGGTGAGATGGCCGCCTGGTCGACCTTCCTTGCGGCCTACGTCGGCGTGCTCGGCGGCGACTACCTTTGGTTCTCAATCTGCCGACACTTCGGCAAGCGACTCCTTCACCGGAAGTGGTTCCGTCGATTCATCCACCCCCGCCGACTGCTCGAAGCGAAGCACCAGTTCGACCGCCGCGGCGGCGGCATGCTCGTCATCGCCAGGTTCATTCCCGGAACGCGCTCGCCTGCCCTGACCATGGCCGCCCTGATGCACATGAGCTGGCGGAGATTCACGGTCGTGGAGGTCATTTGTTGCGCCATCACCACACCGATCCAGGTGGGTGCCGGCGTACTCATCGGCCGCGAGCTCGCTGGCAGCTCACTTCCCAAGGTCATCTTCTTCGCCTTTGGCGTGATTGCTGTCATCATCGCGTCCACCGCGATCTTCCAGTGGTGGCTTTCTAACCGCCGTCGTGAGAAAGCTCGGGCACCGCGGGCGCGAGTCCGCTGGCTTCGTGGAAAGAAATCGAAACTCACTACTCCTCCCTCCTGAACCCCCCGGAATCTCCAAAATGCGTGCCATCGTCACCGGCCAGATCGGCGTGGACAAAAAACCCTACCTCAACGACACAATGCGCCTCGCGGGCGAACGGGGAGAGGCGATCGACACGTTCCATGTCGGCGACATGATGTACGCCGAGGCGGCCGATGTCAGCACCGGACGCATCCTCGATCTTCCGATCAGCAGGCTCAACTCGCTCCGACGCGCCGCCTTCAAAGACATCATCGCGGCGACCCGCCCCGTCGAGGAACATCGCAACGTCATGGTGAACACCCATGCCACGTTCCGCTGGCATCACGGGCTCTTCAGCGCCTTCGACTTCGATCAGATCCGGGCGCTCGCACCAGACCTCTTCATCTGCCTCGTCGACAACGTCGAGGTGGTCCACCAGCGACTCCATCGTGACCACATCGTCGATGCGACCTTGAAGGACTGCATGGTCTGGCGGGAGGAGGAGATCCTCGCAACCGAGTTGATGGCGGAAGCGATGGGCTGCAGGAACAACTTCTACATTCTGAGCCGCGGCAGGCATCAACCGACCCTCGAGACCTGCGTTCGTCTCGTCACACGACCGGACATGCGTCGCGTGTATCCATCGTTCCCGATGAGTCACGTCGTCGATATGCCCGACATCCTCGCGGAGATCGACGATTTTCGCGCCCAGATCGCAGAACACTTCATCGCGTTTGATCCGGGCGACGTCGACGAAAAAATCCTGCTCGAGACCGCCATTGCGGCGGCCCGTGACGGCCGAGACTTCGTGGAGATTCCGCAGCACATGTTCGACTCGACCCAGAAGGGCGACGAACCCGTTCGAATTCCTACTCGTGAGGTCCTCGATATCGCCGGCGACATCGACGGGCAGATCTACATGCGTGATTTCAAACTCGTCGACCAGTCAGACATGATCGTCTCGTACATCCCCGAGCTCCCCGGTGGCATACCGGGCTTGTCGAGCGGCGTGGAACGAGAACTCCACCATGCCTTCGAACATACCAAGGAGGTCTACGTGGTCTGGAAGCCAAAGAAGAGCCCAAGCCCATTCATCACCGAGACGGCCACGAAGATCTTTGACAGCGTCGATGACGCCATGAACTACTTCGCCGAAAAAGGAATGCTCGCGACCCGAAATCTCTTCGGTCAGTGAGCTTGATCGCCAGTGCCCCGCTATCGACTCCAGGTCGCCTACGACGGCACCGACTTCCATGGCTGGCAGCGGCAGGTTCGCAGCGACGGCACTGAGTTACGGACTGTTCAATCGGTGCTACAGAACGCGGTGCGCAAGACCATCCGCGAGCCCTCTTCGGTGGTCGGCGCCAGTCGAACGGATTCCGGCGTCCATGCTGTCGGTCAGGTCGCGGCCTTCTCCAGCGACCGCGTATTTCCGATCGAGAAAATGGCGAGGGCGTTGACGTCCCGACTTCCCGAAGACGTCCAAGTCACTCACGCGGAAATCGTGGCCGACGACTTCGACCCCATCAAGACGGCACGGAGCAAGTGCTACCGGTACGACTTCGCGTGCGGGCAACCGCCTGATGTTTGGCCCCCGCTCTTCGACCGGCACGTCGTCTTTCGGACCGCCTACGATCTCGATCCTTCGCTCATGGCAGAAGCCGGAATTCGATTCATTGGCGAACACGACTTCGCCGGTGTCGCACAGAAGCACCACGGCCGCGACAACACCATTCGAACCATCTACGCGTGCACCATCACCAGACCGTCTCCCCGCCGGGTTCGGCTGGAAGTGGTCGGGAGCGGTTTTCTCTACAACATGGTCCGCATCATCGCTGGAACCCTCCTCGAAGCCGGGCGGGGACGAATCCCCGTGGAGCGGGTCGACGAGATTCTCTCCACGCAGAACCGACGCCTGGCGGGTCAGACCCTGCCTCCGCAGGGACTCTGCCTTCGTTGGATTCACTACGGTGATGATCCGCTCCCCCGCGGTTTCCCGGAAAAACGACCGGATGACTTGAGTGAACGGGATGACCCGGACGGATCAGTCACGCCGGCCGAGGAGATGTCGCCATGAAGATCATGCACATCTCGACCCGGTTGATCCTCGGCGGCAGTCAGGAGAACACCGTCTTCTCCTGTGCGGGCCAGGCTGACGACGGCCACGAGGTCTCACTGGTCTTCGGCCCGATCGAAGGGCCGGAAGGAACCATGCTCCCGGTCGTTCGTGAACATGGCGGGATCGAGACCATCGAGACTCCGAATCTGATTCGTGAACTCTCGCCGCGTCGGGATCGTCACTGCCTCGCGGATCTGCGAAGGATCATCCGCGAGCATCGTCCCGACGTCGTGCATACCCATTCGTCGAAGGCGGGGATTCTCGGCCGGGCGGCGGCATGGCGAGAGAACGTGCCTGCAGTGATTCACACCATCCATGGCCTCCCTTTTCATCCCTACCAATCGAAACTAAAGAACGCGATCTACATCGCCGCAGAACGATGGGCGGCGCGGCGTTGCCATGTGATTGTGACCGTGGCGGATGCGATGCGAGACCAGGCGCTCGCCGCGGGCGTCGGTCGTGCCGAGCAATTCCAGACCGTTCGAAGCGGCATGATCGTCGAGCCCTATCTGAACGACTCGCCATCGATGACCGAAACTCGACGATCGCTCGGCCTGCCGAAAGACGCCTTTATCGTCGGAACCGTGGCTCGACTCGCTGAATTGAAGGGCCATGACGACCTCCTCGACGCCTTTGCGCCCATGATGCGGTCGGATCCGAAACTGCATCTCCTCTGGGTGGGTGACGGCTACTGGTCCGATCGGCTGCTCACACGAGTGCGTGATCTCGGACTCTCAGACCAAGTCCACACGCCCGGCCTCGTCAAGCCTGAGACGATTCCAAACTGGATCCGAGCCGTGGACGTGGTGGTCCACCCGAGTTACCGGGAAGGTCTCCCTCGCGCTGTGGTCCAAGGTCTTCTCGCCGCAAAGCCCGTGGTCGCCTACGCTCTGGATGGTGCGCCAGAAGTCTGTATCGACGACGAGACCGGCATCCTTGTCACACCGGGCGACCGGGCGGCACTCGCCGACGCGATCGATCGACTTCGCACCAACCCCGGACTCGGAACGCGGCTTGGGACGGAAGGCCGTCGCCGATGCCGTGGACCGTTCGACCGCAGAACCATGGTGGACGAACTCGAGACGATCTATCGCAGGGTGCTCTCGCCATCGGAGACCCGCGCATGATTTTTCAGAGATTCTGGAACGCGACTTCCGAGACCATGGCCTTCGGGTTCTTGTTGATCCTGATTCTCGGAATCGGTTCTCCGGCTTGGGCGCAGAGCCTCGATCTCGACGGTGGTCCGAAGCCGCCCGTGTTGAGTCGGTCGATTCTCGATGAAATCGCCGAACGATTCGCGGACGACGGAGGCACTCGACGCGATGAAACCGGCGCACTCGCCACGATTGCTGAAGCCCAGCGGAATCTTCAGCGCATCGCGGTCGAACTTGCCCACCGAGGCGGCGGGGCGGGCGATGCCGCGATGGTCGCAGGGCTTCTGGCGATTCGACTGACGGCGGACCTTTCCGAACTCGATGCGATGTTCGACACCCTCGCCCAGCCCGGGGCCTTCGGCGGATCACCACCTCGCCCCATTTCAGAGGAGAGTCGCGAAGCCGCGATCGAACGACTTCGAGACTTCAATCAATCCGCGCTCGACCTGCTTCGACGAAGCGATACCGGAACGCTCCAACGACTCGATGCCACCTTGAGCACCATTTTGGCGCCGATCCGCCGAGTGATCTCACTCATCCTGGACCGGCCGATCATGACACGGTGGCCGAACGACGACTCGATCCGATCCCGGTCCGGAACAACAGAGCGGGCCTTGGCCCCCCTGCCCACACGCGTGAACGCCCCGGAAGCGGACCTCGCGATGGCCCAGTCGGACGACGGGCTTTCAGGAACAGATGCGATGACCCGCAGGCGGCTCCTTCGATCCGCAGTGCAGGCGATCGACACCCTCAGCCCCGGCACTGAGATCCGCAAGCGACTTGAGGAGATTCTCGACACCGCTCTTCTCCGTCTGGCCATCGATCCTTCGGATCGTGCCGGACTCTCGGAACTCTTGGTCGTAGAGCAAGCATCGCGAATCGCTGGCAACATCGACGAAATCGCCAGCATGACCTCTTCCTCTGAGTTCGACCCAGACCGATTCCGAACGACGCTTGAAAACACGCTCGATGATCCAATCGATGAGTCGACGATTCTTCTGCTGGGACGCCAACTCGAGATCGCAACGTTGTTGAAGGCTGGAATCGACGCGCTTGACGCGACGATCGACCGTGACCTGAGAAACGCCCAGCGGGAGATCCACCGGCGACATCGCCGCGTGGTCCGGACCACCACGCTCGAGTTGGACCGGCTCGGCGGCGACCCCGCGGCACTCGCCGACCCTGCGACCAACAGCATCATCGCGGCGTTGCGATCGACGGCCGAAGACCTCGACCGTCTCCGGGTCGCCGATGAACTCACGGCGAAGATGACATCGCTGCGACCGGGCGCCGCGAGGGAATTCCGCCGGCGAATCAGGGGCTGGTGCCGGATGCTGGGCGAAGACTCGACCCGGTCCTCTGGTGCCGAGGCCATCGACGGTCTTCGAACGGCATTCGAACAATTCGCCCCGATACCCTTCGAGGACCGGCTCGCCGAACCCGATCCGGAAGTCGATCGCCTGACCGGCGGTCGTCGAGTCGAACTTCTGGAGCGGATCGTCTCGACTCGAGAAGCCTGGGCCGACGAGGTCGCCAACGGCGAACTCGATGGCACGGCAGATTCCGCGATGAACCGACTGGCTCGACTTGGATCGGTGCTCCGCAGCCTCCACACCATGCTGGATGCCGCGGTTCTCGCCAATGTCGAGATCTGCAATCGATGGGGCGGTTGGTTCACCGCTCGGATCGATCTGAGTTGGTTGGCCAGGACCGTGATGCCCGGAGTTCGGTTGGCGTCGATCGCGGCCGCAGATGGCGATGCGGCACGGTTCGAGCGTGATCTTGCCCACCTAGAGTCCCAGACGCCCCCAGTGATGCTTCTGGACTGGTTGAGCCGCCGCGTGGCCATTCCGATGGCGGATCGTCCCTCCGGTGCCGTGGCGACGATTGCCGCCCTCTCGATCCCCCCTGGCGAAGAGGCCTGGGGGACCGATCTCCGCGTGGACCTGGCGGCCATCTGCCGTGGATTCGCCGAACTCGCGGCGGCACGAGCCCGCAGAGACGATGGAGAATCTGTGGAACGTCTGACCGCCTACCTCGTCGACGCAAGCGACGATCTTCTCGAACGCATCACCGCCGGTATCGTCGGCGACCTGGAGATTCAACCGTGAACATGCTCGTCGTCGGCCCGCATCCGGATGACCAAGAACTTGGAATGGGAGCGACGATCGCCAAAATGGTCGCAGATGGCCATCGAGTCACGCTGCTCGACCTCACGGATGGTGAACCCACCCCCCACGGATCTCCCGAGCTCCGCGCGGCTGAAAGCGCCGCGGCCGCGGAGATTCTCGGCGTCGATCGAATCATGCTCGGTCAGGATCACGGATTCGTGAATCGCGAGGTTGTTCACTCTGTGGCGTGTCGTCACGCCGTGGCAGGTGTGCTCCGCACACGGGAGATCGACTGGATCTTCTGTCCGGACCCCGTGGATGCCCATCCCGACCATCGGGCCGCCACCCGCATCGTCGAAGACGCACGCTTCGACGCCAAACTCACGAAGACCGACATCCCCGGCCAACCCCGACATCCCAGTCGACTCGTCTACTACTTCTGCACGCACCTCAAGACGATTCCGAATCCATCGTTTCTCGTCGACACCACCGGATTTCACTCGAAGAAACGTGACGCCGTGCTGGCCTATCGAAGCCAGTTCACTGCGAACGAAAAAAATCGCGGAATTCTCGACTGGCTCGATGCTCAGGCGACCTTCCTTGGAAGCCGGATCGGGGTCGAGACCGCCGAGGCGTTCCGGGTACTGGAACCGCTCGGCGTCCGATCACTCGACGCCTTGATTTGATCCGAGTCGCGACCGAACTCGATCAGATCGACCGGACTGCTGCCAGAACGGTGTCGACCACGTACTGTTTCTGCCCCTCGCTCAATTCGGGGTAGATCGGAATCGCGATGGTCTCACGACTTGCTCGTTCCGAGTGCGGGAAATCACCTGCGGCATATCCCAGGCCTCGATAGCAATCCTGCTGGTGGATGCACCGCGGGTAATAGACCTCGTTCCCGATGTTCGCCTCCTCGAGCCGCCCGCGAATCCCATCCCGATGCTCGCCGGGAACCCGGATCACGTACTGGTTGTAGATGTGCCTTGCACCTTCCGGCGCAGGCTGCGGAGTTCGAAGCGCCAGACCACCGTCGTCCAACGAAACAGCACTGGTGCTCGCCCCCGCATCCGCGAACGCTTGGTCGTAATACTGGGCGTTTGCCTGACGGCTCGCGGTCCAGGCATCGAGATGTTCGATCTTCACGAGGAGCACGGCGGCCTGCAAGGCGTCGAGGCGTGCGTTCAATCCGATGTCGTGGTGGAAGTACTTCGGCTTCATGCCGTGATTGCGAAACCGCATCATCGCTTCGTAAAGACTCTGGTCATTTGTGGCACAGAGTCCCCCGTCACCGAAACCACCGAGGTTCTTACTCGGAAAGAAGCTGTAGGTTCCGATGTCGCCGACGGATCCGACGCGTCGACCATGGACGTCCTCGGTTCCGATCGCCTGAGCGGCATCTTCGATGACCCGAAGTCCGTGTTCGCCGGCGATGTCCATGACGGCATCGAGATCCGCAGCCTGGCCGAAGAGGTGCACGGGCATCAAGGCTTTTACTTTTCCGGCGGGACGAGATTCCAGCACTCGACGGATCGACGCCGGGTCGATCTGATAGGTGGCGGGATCGATGTCGGCCAGAATCGGCGTGGCCCCGACGCGAGAAACGCTCCCCGCGGTCGAGAAGAACGTATAGGTCGGAAGGATGACCTCATCGCCGGGGCCGATTCCCAGTGCATCCAGCGCGAGAATGATCGCATCCGAGCCGCTTGAATTGCCGACCGAATAGGTCGTGTTCACGTAGCCGGCGCATCGACATTCAAGTTCACCAACCTTCGGACCGCCGATGAAGATCTGGCTCTCCAGAACCTCATGGATCGCCGGTTCGACCTCGTCACGGATCGTCGCATACTGCGCCTTCAGATCGAGCAGAGGAACCGTCATTTCAGTTGCCATGTCCATGTATGCAGTTTACTCAATTCCCGAAATTCTAGGAAACGCTCTCAATGTCCCGTGGACCCGAATCCGCCGGCGCCTCGCGTCGTCTCTCCGAGATCCTCGACCTCCTCGATCACGACTCTGGCGACGGGAGCTACCACCATCTGGGCGATCCGCATTCCTGGTTCCACCGTGAACGCGACCTTTCCTAGGTTGATGAGCGGCACGCTTACTTCGCCTCGATAGTCCGCATCGATCGTGCCGGGCGTGTTGGGAAGAGAGATGCCGTGCTTCACGGCCAGACCACTGCGAGGCCGCACCTGCGCCTCCCAGCCAGGCGGAATCGACATGGCGAAACCACAAGGGATGATCGCGATTTCTCCCGAGGGAATCTCGACGGACTCGGCGGTGGCCGCGTGCAGGTCCAGCCCGGCCGCATGTTCACTCTGGTACGCCGGGACCACCGCGAGGTCCGAAAGGCGTTTGAATTTCAGGGTCGGTTCGGGCATCATGCCATGATACGCTCACTCGGACGCTGATTCGCTGCCGAGCATCGCGACGGACGAGCAAGACCGCCGCCACGTTCGGATCGGGAGCAGCCGGATGTTCAACCAGAACAACCTGTCAATGTTGGTCATGGCCCTTCTCCTGGGCATCTTCATCGGTATCACGGTGCTCGTCGGCGTGTTGCGGGGCCGCCGAACGCCTCGGATGACGACAACGACATGCCGACACTGCGGCTACGACCGCCGGGGGCTCTCGAAACAAGCGGAATGTCCGGAGTGCGGTCTTCCTGCAGGCATCGAAGGACCTGGCAGACCGCCCGATCAGGATCACCCGAGTTGTCGGGCCTGCGGCCATCTGCTGGTCAACCTGCCTTGGAACGCGACCTGTCCGGAGTGCGGACTCGCCTCCGCCGCGATGCCGCGATTCCATCGTCTGCGACGGCGCGACTGGTTCACCCCAGGCCGGATTCTCGAGTTCGTTCTGGGGACCGCCTGGCTCGCCGTCTGCCTACTGCTGCTGCTCTCGGCGATCGCGTTCTTTTCCAGATGAAGGTGACGAGTCAGAGCTCGCGAATCGCCTCGAGAACCGCATCGGCGTGACCAGGAACCTTCACCTTGTCCCAGCGTTCCGCGACTTTGCCATCGGGACCGATGAGATAGGTGGTGCGGACGACGCCCATGTACTTGCGGCCGTACATCGACTTCTCCTGCCAGACCCCGTATTTCATGCAGATCTTGGGATCTCCATCGCCGTCCTTGGGATCCGCAAGCAGCGTGAAGTTCAACTGATGCTTGTCCACGAACTTGCGATGACTCTCGACGGAATCGGGACTCACGCCGAAGACCATTACCTTGGACTTCTTGAAGTCCGGCGCTTGATCTCGGAACTGGCAGGCCTCCGCCGTGCAGCCGGAAGTGTCATCCTTGGGATAAAAATAGAGCACTACCGCCTTACCTGCGAGATCCTTGAGGGCGTGCTTCGTTCCGTCCTGATCCTGCAAAGCGAAGGCCGGCGCCTTGCGACCGATATCGATGAGGGGCATTCGTCTGGTCTCCTAATAGGTAGGTCGGGCCTATACCCCGACCGGACCGTCTTCGTCACTCGTGGGATCCAGAGTCGCGTGCACCGCGACTCGGTCCCATCAAGCGAGATCTTCCTTGCGATAATCGAGGTCCGGTGGACGACACACGTGGTCCTCCAAGTACTTCGATCGAAAGCAGCCGACCCAGCGATCGGGCTCGATCTCGTAGAGGACGTACTCGTCGCGATTCGCCGCCAGTTCCGGCTGGACACCCTCTGGCGGATCCGGCCACCACGGAACAACTCCGTTCTCATAGCCCGGAAGCTGCTGGAACTGCAGCGGATCGCAGACGATCTCGTCGACCGTGGTCAGCCGATGCTTCAACTCACCAAGCTTTGGAATCGACTTGAAGAGACCGCGTGTGTAGGGGTGCATCGGGCGATCGAAGAGATCGTAGACCTTCGCATACTCCACAACCCGGCCCGCATACATCACACAGACAACGTCTGCATTCTCCGCGACCACTCCGAGGTTGTGGGTGATGAGCATGATGCCCATCTCCTTGGTCCTCTGCAGTTCCCGGAGTAGTTCGAGAATCTGCGCTTGAATCGTGACGTCCAGGGCTGTGGTCGGCTCGTCTGCAAGCAGGAGCGTCGGATTGCAGGCCAGCGCCATCGCGATCATCACTCGCTGCCGCATACCGCCGGAAAACTGGTGCGGGTAGTCGCTGAGCCGCTTTGCCGGATTGGGAATGCCCACATCGTCCATCGACTTGACTGCGATCTCTTCGGCCTCACTCCCGGAGACCGCTTGATGAAGCAGGATCGCCTCAGTGATCTGGTCACCGATGGTGTAGACGGGATTGAGACTGGTCATCGGCTCTTGGAAGATCATCGCCAGATCACTGCCTCGGAGCTTGAGCATCTCACGCTCGCTGTAACTGAGAACGTCCTCGCCCTTGAAGAGGATCGTGCCGCTGTCGAATCTCCCCGGAGGACGCGGGACGAGTTGCATCGTGCTCATCGCGGTCACGCTCTTGCCGCAGCCCGACTCCCCTACCACGGCCAGCGTCTGACGAGGATGAATCGTCATGCTCACGCCGGCGACCGCCTGAATCCGCGGCCCATCCGGATCGGCACTGTTCTGGAAGCTGACCGCGAGTTCACGGACTTCCAGCAATGGCTTGTCGGGGGTCCAATTCTTCCCCGCGCTCGTCGAGGCGACATCGGCCGTTCTCTTCGACATCAGTGGGCCGCCTTCCTGAGTTTGGGATCGATCGCGTCGCGGAATGCCTCGCCCATCAGGTTGTAGGCAAGCACGGTGAGGAAGATCGCGGCGCCTGGGAAGATCGCAAGCCACCAGTTGAAGGTTCCCGTCTGACCCGTCGCACTGGCCAGCAGTTTTCCCCACGACGCCTGACCGTCGGGACCAAGCCCAAGGAACGAGAGCGTCGCCTCCGCAAGGATCGCCGCGGCGATTGCAAAAGAGGCCTGGACAAGGACCGGAGTGATGCCATTGGGAAGCATGTGCCGAAAAAGGACCGACCGGAGCGGAAGCCCCGCGGCTCTTGCACCCTGAACGAAGTCCTGCGACCGCATCTTGAGGAACTCCGCGCGAATGAAGCGTGCGGAGAGCGTCCAGCTCACGAGCCCGATGATTGCCATCATCATGTAGGTGTTTCGAGGCAGGACCGCGGCCGCGACGATCAGTAGGAAGAGCACGGGAATCGCCATGAAGATCTCGACGACCCGACTCAGCACGAGATCCACCCAACCGCCGAAGTAGCCCATCAATGAACCGACGACGATTCCGATCAGCACCGAGATCCCAGTGGAGACCAGACCGATGGAGATCGACAACCGGCATGCGTGCATCATCTGACTGAGCACGTCCTGTCCTACCGAGTCGGTTCCAAGGGCGAAGGTCCGGGCACCGAAACTCGTATCCAAAGCATCCGGCTCCTTGGAAACAACGGTGGTCCCGGGAGGAAGCACGTAGAAATTGGTTCGAGCCTGCGTCGGCGACCAAGGGATGACCGTGTAGACGTTTTCGTATCGACCCTTCAGTTCGAGATCAATGAAGCGATCGTAGTTGGGCCTCGGCGGATCGAACCGATCCACGATGACCAGCGTGCTCACGGCGCCAATCATCGTCACCAGCGCGATCCGCGAGAACGTACGGCGGAAGGTCGGCATGAAGACGCACGCCAGCGCGAGAATGAGGCTGACACCACCACCCACCAACCAAGGCACGGCCGATGCGTTCTCTGTCGCGAAATCGCGTATTCCCGGATCGGCATTCGGGGCGGTCAACCAGTCCGCGACCCAACCGGCGATCACCACGGAAAAACCGCCTTGAACGATCGCAGTGCAGAGGATTCCAAGTCGATGGGATCTCTTGAGTCGGAGCACCGAAACGGGCATCGCGATCCAGGGAACACCCACAATGGTCCCGATGAGCAACATGAGATCGACCGCTCCAAGCCCTCTCCAGAGTGGCGACCATTCCGTCAGGACGGCGCCGCGACTGCCGTCGGCGTTCATCTGAAACTCTGTCGTCCAAAGTGGGAGGCCGTTGGCAAGGACCGGTGCAAAGACGGCGAAGAACGCGATGATCGCGATCCATCCGATACCGATTCGCGCTGCCCATCGAAGCAGGACGCGATCCCAGGCATCCGCCCAGAAGCTCTTCGCAGGCTTCGCACCCACACCTCGCATCACGTCGATGCCGGAGATCGTGCTGGTTGAACTGGGTGAAGGGTCGGACAAGGGACTGGGTACTCGAAGGAGGGAGAAGGACCAAAGAACGCAGGGATGTCGGGATCAGTCGTAACTGATCCGCGGATCGGCAAAGGCGTAGAGAATGTCCGCGAGAAGCAACGCGAGAAGGTTGATCACCGCGATCATGAAGGTGTTGGCGAGGATCAGTTCGCGATCTCGAAGGTTGATTGCCTCGAGAATCAGGCTTCCCATGCCGGGGATCGAGAAGATCTTTTCGACGACCACTGATCCGGCGAGCATGGCAGGAAAGATCGTGACGAACATCGTGATCAAGGGAAGGAGGCTGTTTCGAAAAACGTGTCGAAGGAGCACGTCTCGTCCGGGAACGCCCTTCGCCTTTGCGGTCCGCACGTAGTCCTGATTGAAATTGTCGAGCATGGCGGCACGGGTCTGCTTGGCAAGCACCGCGAACCCTGTGTAAACCAGACACGTGACGGGGAGCGCAATATGCCAGAGGACATCACCGACCCACCCAATGGTGAATCCTTGCGACCCCCAGCTGGGAAGAAAACTCATTCCGTCCGCCGTGTTACCGTGAAGTCCGGCGACCGGGAACCAGCCCAGATACTGATTGTCGGCGAGGTAGCCGATTGCCAGCACGCCGGCCCAGACCGTCGGGATCGACCAGAGGGCCACAAAAATGGCGCCACTGCTCACGTCGAACCATGAGCCGCGATACCGAGCGGCAAGCATGCCGGCGGGAATCGCGATGAGATAGATGAAAGGCAGGGCGACGAAGTTCAGCAGCAGCGTGACCGGAAGAGCGTCGAGGATCAGATCCTTGACCGGACGCCCACGGCTGAAAGCGACGCCGAGATCCGGCAACGCCAGACTCACCATGTCGGGAAGGATCGCGACCCCGTCTTTGGGATAAGGGCCGCTTCGGAAAGCTGCGATCTCTCGAGCTCGACAGGCGACCGCATTCTCATAGGCCTCGAGTACACCCAACCCCGCATCCCTGACGTAGTTCCAGCTCGGCGCCACGGTGTCGGGCTGTAGTGCGGCGAAGACCTCCATCTGAGGCTTGCCGTCTTTGATCGATCCTTCGATGCCCGTCTGTTCGGCATATCGAACCAGCGCCTTGTCCAACTCTTTCTTGGACACGAGATAGTCCGCTCGGGCCTTCGCATAGTTCTTCGCCGCGGCCTTGTACTCGATGACCTCGAGCGACTCTCCCTCGCGACCGACCCCGGTTCCCGCAGCCGCGGTCCCCTTGCTGGCTTCGATCTCTGCGACTCGTCCTTCAGGCAATTCAAAGTCGGCGAACCATGACTCGAAGAGTGGCGGAGGATTCAAAGCCTTGGGCGGGCGGACCAGTCCTCCAGTGGGCTTCACCTGATCCTGCTCGCCGATCTTGATCGGGCTGATCCGACCGAGCCAACGGAGATACTGCATGAGTACCGGATCATCCAGCCCGTAACGATCCTCGAGATAGGATTCGACCAGCGCCGCTTTGCTCGATTCCATCTGTCCACCCGAAACCCTGAGCGACGCACCGATCCCGCCCGGGCTCATGGCAAGAAGCATGAACACGAGGAAGGTGATTCCGATCAAGGTCGGGATCATGAGAAACAGGCGTCGAACGATGTAGCCGAGCATCGAGTGAAATTCTTCTCTGGAGAAAGCGGGACGATGAAACGATCGCGAGGGTCAGTTCCCGGGTGCTGGCGCCGCCGCCCGGAAGAACTCCTGGGGTTCAAGGCCCGTCTTGTGCGTGACCACGTTCCCGATGCCTCGCTTTACAAAACGGATCCAAGGACTGACGCGAAGGAAGGTGTAAGGCTGCCCTTGGTGGATCACTTCGTGAAGGCCATGCCACATCGCCATTCGCTCGTCGAAATTGAGCGTGTTACGCCCGTCGTCGATGAAGCCGTCGGCGTCCGGGCTATCCCACTGGATGAAATTGTCACCCTGGTCGAGGATGGAACTTGAGTGCCAGATCTGTCGCGGATCACTTTCCGGAGCACTAGCGCTCCATGCCATGATCATGGCATCGAAGTTCCGGCTCTTGAGCATCTCGCTGTAATAGGACCAGTCGACGAGTTTGGGGTTGCAGACGATGCCGTTCTTGAGGCACTGGCTCTTGAGGTAGCTCACGATCCGCTCTGACGTCTCACCGCTCGCGGTGATTGTGAATTCAAACTCGAAGTCGGTGCCTTTCGGGAAGACCCCGTCGTCGAGTTGGTACTCACGAACCCCGTCGTCGTTGGCGTCCACCCATCCCGCTTCCGCGAATAACGCGTCGGCGGCTTCGGGATCGAAAGGCCAGGGCGTGACGTTGTCGCTGGAGGCCGGCGACGTCGGACTGTTCGGCCCCGTCGCGACCACTCCGATGCCCTCCCAGATGTCGCGGATCATTCGATCTCGATCCAGTGACATCGTCATTCCTCGACGCACTCGCTCATCGTGGAATGGCGTCAGTTTTCCGCCTGGCCCACCGCGGGGGCCGCACTGCCATCCGATGAAGGAGTACCCACTCCGCATGTTGAGCCAGTTGTAGATCGCATTGTCGGCCGCAAAGGGTGCATCGCCTTTGAGTTCTGCATACTGCGGCGAACTCGGAGTCAGCATGTCGCCTTCGCCGTTTCGATAAGCGACGAGGGCGGCGAGGGCGTTGGTGATGACCTTGAAGCGAAGGGAGGCGAGCGGCGGGACTCCATCGCCCCAGTACCGCTCATTTCGCGTGATCACGATGTCGCTGCCGGGAGACCACTGGTCGTCAGGATCTAGATTCTCGATCCGAAACGGACCCGATCCCATCAGGAGCCCGGTGGACTGGTTGATCTGTGCGGGCTCGAACTTTGAGTAGAAGTGCTTGGGAAGAATGTAGGCGCCGAGGCTGTAGTCAAGGTTGGTGAACAGCGACTTGTTGAAGACGAACTCGACACTGTGCTCGTCGATGACCTTGACGTCTTCGATCATGTCGAGCGTCGCTCGAGATCGCTCGGCTTCGATCAACGGATTCTTGATGAAGTCGATGAACGTCCATCGGACGTCCTCGCTGGTTACCGGGACGCCATCACTGAAGGTCGCCTTTGGATCGAGATGAACACGAAGCCAGCGGCCGTCGGGATCAAACTGCCAGGCATCCGCAAGAATGCCGCGAAGTCGAAGGGTCTCAGGGTCGTAGGCCGCCAGAGACTCGACCACGCGGTCGATCACCCTTCGACCGTAGACGTCGGTCGAGAGATACGGGGTGATTCGAGCCGGCTGCGCACCGAAGACTTCCGTGAATTCGCCGCCTCGACGGAATCCGGGAACCTTGCTGGGTTCACTCGCGAACCCCCAGGGCTCCTGCCAGTCGACTGGCACGCCAGCCCTCGCCCATGATTCGTCACGACCTTCTTGGATCGATCCCGCGGAACTCGACGAGTCCGCAGCCGTTCCGCCGGAGGAGACTGAGACGTCGCCGGCCGCGACACCACCAAGATTTATGTTGATAGGACGCGTCGCGATGGCGGTCTTCAATTCGGAGAGTTCCCGACGTATCTCATCGAGATCACCTGATCCCGACGAGGCGAGGCGGCTCTCCACTTCATCCAACTTCGACTGCAGGTCGCCGAGTCGATCCCAGCCGCGATCCGACTGAATCATGGAGAGGAAGACCAGAAGCCCCACCGCCAGCACCACGGCGAGGAGAACGAAGTCCTTGAATCCGAAACGATTCTGCATCTGAAGTGGTTTCCGAGGCGGCGAAGAGCGACCGGTGATCACCGGTCATCAGGGTCGGGAATCCGACCCGGCAGTCGTACAGGCTACGGGGAGCCGTGAGCAGGATCAAACCGTGCCTTCAAACGATCACCGATGAGGTTGAGACTGACCAGCGTGACGGCGATGAATACACAGGGCCACGCGAGGAGCCACCAGCGGCTTCGGACCGTGTTCAGCTCGCTCAGGCCCTCGCTCGCGAGGTTCCCCCAGCTGGGCAGTGGCTCCTCGACGCCGATTCCCAGAAAGCTGAGAAAACTCTCGGAAAGAATCGCCGCGGGGACGGCCAGCGTTCCGTAGACGATGATCGGTCCCACCAAATTCGGCAGAAGGTGATGCAGGAACTGTCGATAGGCGCCCATCCCCTGAGCCCGACACGCCTCCATGAAAGGCTGCGATCGAAGACTGAGAACCTGACCGCGAATCACCCGAGCGGTGGTCAGCCATCCCACCCCCCCGATGGCCACCAGCAGCGTGGCCACATTCACGAGTTGCCGGGCGCTCGAAGAAGGGTCGAGCCCCAACCGGCTGACGACCCCATCCGCCGCGACCGAGATCAGCACCACCAGCAGGATGTAGGGCAGCCCGTAGAGCACATCGACCACCCGCATAATCCCCGCATCGACCCGGCCACCGACGAACCCCGCGATGCCACCGAGGAGCGTTCCGATTGAAACGGCGATGACCGCGGAGGCCAGGCCGATGCCAAGACTCACGCCGCCTCCCAGGAGCACTCGGGTCATCACACTTCGTCCGAGTTTGTCGGTCCCCATCGCCAACGACGGCACAAAATCACCTCTCTCGATGGCGTCGTCCACTCTTTTCTGATCTGCGCCGCGATATCCGAGAATCGATGGCGGGAGAAGATTCAGCGAAAGATCGCCGGCCTCATAGCGACGCTCGACGCCTCCCGCGATCTCGATCTGGCCGACCGTCCAGGGAAGTGAAGCGAAGCTACCCAGCCCGACCAATATCAGGATGGCGAGACCGATGGGTCCGGCCAACCCCGACGATCGCGGCCGTTTCCTCCGGAAACGGGAAGCGGATGTCTTTTGAATACTGATGGTTCCGGCCATTCGAATGTTCGTTCAACCCGCGTTCGAAGACGCGTCGTTTCTCGCGGGCCGGCCCGGACGAGCGTCGGAAGGATTTTCTTCTACGGATTCAGAATCCGTCGTCGCTTCGGACACCGGCTTGAGCAGTCGTTCGATCATCCCCGTGATCCGCTCGGCGGAATCCTCGATCTCGCTTTGCAGTCTGACTCGCATCTCCTGCACCGCTTGATCGAGCGCCGCCAGTTCCATCGCCCTCGCCTTCAACTCGAGGTCCACGATCTCCGCGGCGAGCGCCGTCAATGTCGTCTTGTAACCCATGATGGCGGCCGCGTCGCCGGCCTTCAAGGCCAATTGGTACTGCTCGTGCGCCCTGCGAATGTCGAACTGGACCCTCAACTCCGCGACCCGGGTCGCAAACAGTTGGGGCTTCTTTTCCTTGAGCATGACAAGCCCGAAGAGCCTGCGGCCAGATTTCATGATGGCCTGTTGCGCCTTCTCCGGGTCGTCGGCCATCTTCGCTCGAAGTTCGGAGGCCCACTTTGGCGAGATTGAATCGGCAATCTCGATCATGGTCTCGATGTCGGCTTCGGTCATCGGGCGTCGACCGATGCCGCCGCGACCACTTTCTCTCCCTCGACTTCCGTCCATGAAGCCACTGCGAACGCTCGTCTTCTCGCCGTTCTCGGAGCGATGGTTTCCTCGGAGCATGCGATCGGGCTTGCCCGGGCGCATCTCGTCGGTCGCCTGTCCGTCCTGTTCTTGAACGACGCGAGACGCCGTACCCGTCGCCGGGGCCTCCCCCGAGGATGGCGCCTGACTGAAAGCCGGCGCCTGGAAGAGGGCGAAGGAAAGGGCGAAGGAGATCATGGAGATCATGGAGATCATGGAGGGCATGGAGGGCAT
>CALFOM010000190.1 GCA_937919685.1 uncultured Phycisphaera sp. | reverse complement strand
GATCAAGAGGATCAAGGCGAACGAGATCGCGAAATCCGCCTTCTCGGCGCCTGGCGTTTCTCAAACACCGTGACGTTCGGCTTCGATCGACTCGACCGCCGCTCGCAACGAATCGTCCGCGGCGTGGAGCCACCGATCAGCCTCGCGACGATCGAGATCGGGGAACAACTCCCGCAGAATTCTCAGGCATCGATCATGCAGTTTTGCATTGGTCGCCCGAAGATCAATCATCCGCCCGCCGCGCACCCGACCAAGCCTGGTGAACACGGTCGTGGTCAGCGCGTTGAGCGCAATCTTGGTGGCTGTCCCCGCCGCCATTCGAGTCGAACCGACCAGTGGCTCCGGACCGGTCGCCAGCACCACGAGATGGTCACACCCTTCCGGCGTGCCTCGTCGAGCACAACTGATCAGGGCGGTGGTCGCACCACGACGGCTCGCCTCGACCAGACCGCCGAGCACCCAGGGCGTCGTCCCGCCCGCGGCAATCCCGATCACCACGTCCGGCGAGGCGACCTTGAGCCGCTCAAGATCCGCCACCGCTCCCTGCGGATCGTCCTCGGCGCCTTCACTCGATCGCCGCAAGGAGGCATCGCCACCCGCGATGACTCCGATGATCGTGGCGGGATCGGCATTGAATGTCGGCGGACATTCGGACGCATCCAGCACGCCGAGACGGCCGCTGGTTCCCGCACCCAGATAGATCAATCGTCCCTGGCGATTCATCGCGGCCACCACGGCCTCGGCGAGGACCGCCAACTCGGCGGTCGCGGCTTCGACGGCATTCACCGCCCGGTGCTGGTCGGTCGCAAGAAACCCGATCAAGGCCGTCGTCTCGAGCGCCTCAAGCGCCACACCCTCCGGATGCGGCCGTTCGGTATCGACCTCACCGCGGTCGGCGGGGAGATCGCGAAAATCGACGTTTCCATCCGGCTCCGTCATGGTGCGTCGTTCGCGGTCGCCGCCGCACCCAGATGCTCCTGGAGGAACGACCACTTGCTGGACCGATAGGCCGCACTTCCGATCCCATGCGTCGCGGTCGGAAACATGATCATCTCGAAGGGGATGTCCTGGTCCTGAAGCTTCGCGGCCATTTGAAACGTGTTGGATGGATGAACATTGTCGTCTTCCATGCCATGGAGGAATAGAAGATCACCCTGCAGTTTCGTGGCAAGCTTGACCGCGCTCCCGGCGTCGTAGCCCTCGGCGTTCTCCTGCGGCGTTCGCATGTATCGCTCGGTGTAGATGGTGTCATAGTTCCGCCAGTCGGTAACCGGCGCCCCAGCCACCGCCGCGGCGAAGACGTCGGGATGCCGCACCATGGCGAGGGCCGACATATATCCCCCGTAACTGTGCCCCGTCATGCCCACCCGCGCCGGATCGATCTCCGGATGCGCCGCGAGAATTGCCTTCACGCCAGCCACTTGATCATCAAGATCCGGCCCGCCGAGATTCAGATAGGTCGCGCCTTCGAAGGCCTTCCCGCGGGCGACGGTTCCGCGATTCTCAATCTTCGCCACGGCGAAGCCGAGTTCGCAGAGCGGGTTGGCCGCGCTCCAAGTGTTCGAGGGCCCACGTGATTCCGGCCCGCCGTAGACATCGATGACCAACGGGTACTTTCCGATCGAGGACCGATCGGCGTTCGCCGGAAGATGCAAAAACGCATGGAGCGGCGTGATTCCATCGGGCGAGGTGAATCGGATCAACTTGCCGCCTTCAAGGCCCCACTTCTTGAGTCCCGAGTCGTCGCCCGCCGCGAGAACTGCGACCTCGCCGCCATTGACGGTATACAGCGCGGTCTCTGGAGCATGGTCGATCGCCTGCCGCACCGCGGTGACCGCGCCGCCGTCGGCCGCAATCATGAAATCTGAATGGTGCAGGTCCGCGGTGGTCACCCGACGCTCATTGCTGCCGTCGAGATGCACTCGATGCAACTGGGGATTGACCGGGGTCTCGCTGCTGCACGCCGTGAACCAGAGGATATTGGCATCTTCATCGAGCTTGACGATCGACTCGGCGGGAAACTCCCCGGTCGACAACGGCGAAACGAGCGATCCGTCGAGGTCGCGAAGCTCAAAGTGCTTCCATCCCGTTCGCTCCGACTCCCAGATGAATCGTCGGCCATCCTTGAGGAATCGCATCAGCGGTCGATTCCGCTGCCACGTGTCCTGGGTCTCGGTGACCACCACTCTGGTCGCCCCGGTCTTTGGATCGGCGGCGAGGACATCAAGGTGATTCTGATGCCGGTTGGTCCGATTGAAGAGGAGCTCGCTGGAATCGGGCGTCCACTGGACCGCATAGACGTACTGGTCGGTCTCCGACCCGACGTCGACGGTCGCGATCTTGCCGGTCTCGACGTTGAGAATTCGGAGGCCTGCGATCGGATTCGCATCGCCAGCCTTCGGGTATCGCTCCTTCATGACTCCGGTCCGCAGCTGCGTGAGGCCGTCGACCAAGTAGTAGTCGCGGGTCGGCGAGACATCGAAGGCATAAAACGCGAGGAAGGCGCCGTCGGGAGACCACCACATCGCGGTGTTCTGATCGAGTTCTTCGCCATAGACCCAGCAGGCGGTCCCAAAGCGATTCGCTTCGGTGCCGTCCATGGTCACCGGCATCTCATCGCCGTTGGCGGCGCGGAGCCAGACGTTGTGATCTCGATGAACCGCCGTCAGGCTCCCGTCAGGCGAAGGTTCCTCCGTGAGCTGTCGACCTCGAGCCGCACGCCGACCGCTTCGTCGCCCTGATGCCCCGGCGCGGACCTTGTCGGGCAGGGTCTTAGAATCAGCTTCGGAACGCTCGCCGGTCGCGAAGTCCACCTTCTGCCACCCGGTCCCGGTCAGGAAGTAGACCGCCGTGTCATCGAAGCGAACATCTCGAACCTGACCACCGCCACCGACTCCTTGTCTATTTTGGCTCATCGCCTGATAGGCCTCGGCGCCAGGAAGCTCGCCGAACGGCGTCCAACCCGCCTGGGCGAATGCCGCCGAGTCGACGGTCGCGACCGCCAAGGCAAGCGTGAGAACGGTCAGGAGGCGAACGTCGATCCATCGGCAAGGCAGAGTCATGTCTGAGGTCCTTCACGGGCAGTCTTGAATGTCGAGCGTCGGTGGCCGGAGGGTATGGCGGTTCAGCCGATCCGCGCCATGGTTCGATACTGATCCATTCGTTCGGAGATGCGAGCGTCGTCAAGACCTCGAAGCCCTTCGAGGCCGAAGGACCCGATGGTGAAACTTGCCATCACCGTGCCCCAGGCCAACGATTCCTGAATGGCGTCGAAGTCGGTTCGATCGAGTTTGGCCAAGTGCGCCATCATGCCGCCGCCGAAACTGTCGCCGGCTCCGGTCGGATCGACCACCGCCGCGTGATCCGCAGGGAATGCCGGCACGACCGCGATCCCATCGCGATGCACCAGAACAGCGCCATGCTCACCCTTCTTGATGACCGCAAACGTCGGCCCGAGCTCGAGGATTTTTCGGCCAGCGTCAACCACATTGCGGGTATTGACCAGCTGGGCTGCTTCGCCATCGTTGAGCACCACCCCGTCGACCTTCTTGAGAAGCGTCAGAAGATCGTCATGGGCGATGTTGATCCAAAGATCCATCGTGTCGCAGACCGAGAGGGCCCGATCGGGGAACTGGTCGAGCAGATCCGCTTGAACCGCGGGATGACTGTTGGCGAGAAACACGTACCGGCTGTCCCGGAAGTTCTCCGGGACCGTCGGGGGCGTGTCCTCTAGGACACCGAGTTCGGTGAACAGCGTCTCGCGCTGGTTCATATCGTCGAAGTAACGACCACCCCATTTGAAAGTCTCCCCACCGGACCGAATCTCGACTCCGCCGAAGTCGATGCCTTCGAAGGACTGCAGCACTTCCCGATGTTCCGCCGGCCAATCCTCACCCACCAGACCGACCAGTCGGGTCGGTGTGAGATGGCTGGCGGCGGCGGCAAAGTAAGCGGCGGACCCGCCCATCACACCTTCGGCGGAGCCGGTTGGTGCGTGGATGGTGTCGACCCCGATGGTTCCAGTGACGATAAGCATGCGGAGATTGTAGGAGGAGCGGGACAACCCGTGGTGCGGTCGAACGCAGTTCCTGGCAGCCGCGAGGGCGGCCGCGAGGCACTCACGAATGCGATTTCAGATGCGATTCAGTCGTTGGCGTGTTCTTCGACGAAGCTTCGCGACCAACCGAGCCCCATTGCCACACCCATCAGCGCGCCCGCGGCGAAGTCCATCGGCATCGGCATGCCGAGATGCGGGCTGGTTCCGGTGACGAATGCCGCGACGCCGTCACCCCCCACCATCGACGCTTGGATCTGACCGAGACCGCCCACGATGACCGGAACCGCAAAAAGCAGTACCGGCTGGACCCTCGGCGCGAAGATGCGACCGAGCAGACCAGCAAACAGCCCGCCCACGGTCGTGGCGAAGATCGCCTGTCCCTTGAGGTCATTGGTCAGCAGCAACCAAACCGCCACGAGCATGACGATTCCTGCCGCCGACGATCGGAGTGCATCGGTGGAGAAGACTTTCCGAAGATCGAACGCATCCGACGCCTGATTCCAAGGTTGGTCGGGCAACGGTCCGGTCCAACGCATCAGTCCCATGGCAAGCAGAAGGACCATCACACCCCAGATCAGCGTTTCGATCCCGATCATCGTTTCGTTGGCGCCGGCGAAGACCGCATCGGCGTGCGTTCCGCTCTGCATCGAGAGGGCCGCGATCCCCGTTCCGAGTACGAATGCCGCGACCGCCGTATTCACGACCCGACCCACGATCAGCGACACCCCGAAAGCGAGTGCCAGTGCGATCAGAACACCGATCGCCGCCGAGATCGGCGAGATCGAAAGACCAATCGTCGGGCCTGGCAGTCCTTGCAACGAGACCAGGCCACCAGCAGCCCCCATCATCAGCAGCATGCAGGCGGCGATCCCACCGATCAGGGCGATGTAACGCTTGGTGACGTCGATCATGTCCGCCATTGGACCCGCGGACCCGCGTTCGGGCAAGTCATGGTCTACTTGATCTTCCTGCCGTGGACCGACCCGCTGAAGATCCCCCGACTTCCGACCGCCACGGACGGACTTCGACCGCGTATCCTCCGACCACTCGAACCGCCCTGCCTTCCGACGTCCGGAGACCGTTCACAATGTCCAGCCATCATCCGCCGATCAGCCTCGACGGCCGACCGCTCGAGATCGAAGACGTGGCGGCGGTCGCTCGTGGCACGGTTGAGATCTCCCTCGCACCCGAGGCGCGGGCCCGAATGCTCGCGGCCCGCGATGTGATCGACGGCATCGCGTCCGGGGATCAGGCGGTCTACGGCGTGAACACCGGATTCGGCTCGCTCTCCAAGGTCAAGATCCCACCGGACCAACTCGCCGAACTCCAGACCAACATTGTTCGCAGCCACGCCGCTGGCGTCGGAGATCCCCTCTCGACTGACCTCGTCCGCGGAATGATGATCTTGCTGGCCGCCAGCCTCGCCCGCGGACACAGCGGCGTGCGACCGATCTTGGTCGAGCAGCTCCTCGCACTCCTCCAAGCTGGGATCACTCCCATCGTCCCGAGCCGGGGCTCGGTCGGCGCCTCCGGCGATCTCGCGCCTCTGGCCCATCTCGCATTGGTCCTGCTCGGCGAGGGCGAGGTCCAACGAGACGGCCGACGCATGCCGACCGCCACGGCGCTCGCCGAAATCGGCCTCCAAGGCCTGCAACTTCAGGCCAAGGAAGGGCTCGCATTACTCAACGGCACCCACCTGATGGCCACCTGCGGCGCTCTGGCGATCTTCGACCTTGAGCGGATCATCCAAGCCGCGACGGTCGCCGCCGCCATGAGCCTCGATGGATGCCGCGGGAGCCACGGGCCACTGGACCCACGGATCCACAACGTCCGCGGCCAACCGGGACAGATCGCGGTCGCCGCAACACTTCGGACCATGCTCGAAGGTTCGACGATCGTCGAAGCGCATCGTGAGAACGACCCTCGCGTGCAAGATCCCTATAGCCTCCGCGCCATTCCTCAAGTGCTGGGGGCCGCCATAGACGCCATCTCCGGGGTGCGCCGAACGATCGAATACGAGCTCGGCGGCGTGACCGACAACCCGCTGGTCTTCGTCGCTGATGACGGCGCCTCCGCGGAAGTCTTGTCCGGCGGCAACTTCCACGGAATGCCGCTCGCCATCGGTCTCGACATTTTGCGAGTCGCCGCGTGTCACATCGGTGGTATCTCCGAGCGTCGCGTCTACTGGGTGCTTTCCGGCCACGACGTGCACAACCCGGTGACTCCGTACCTCGCCGAAGATCCCGGCCTGCAGAGCGGTCTCATGATTGCCCAGTACACCGCGGCCGCGTGCGTGAGCGAAATGCAGACCATCGCCAATCCTGCCAGCGTCGCCAACATCCCGACCAGTGCGGGCATCGAGGATTACAACTCCATGGGCGCGACCGCCGGCCTGCTCACCATGCATTCGATCGGGCTCCTGCGGAGCGTCATCTCGATCGAACTGCTCACCATGAGCCAGGCGCTCGAACACCAACGCCCGCTGGTCAGTGGCGCCGCCGTCGAATCGGCCCATGCTCGGATCCGTTCCGTCGTGGCGCCGCTCTCCGGCGATCGAAGCCCCGCCCCCGACATCCGCGCGGTCGCTGATCTCATCGCCGACGGTTGCTTCGGCTGATCACTCTTTCGCCATTCGGCGCCGGCCCGTGCCTCCCGCTACGCACGTCGCTTAAGAATTCGAAACTGTCACTCGGAAGTGGTCTTATCCGGCTCTTTTCAGGACTATCATCACGCTATGAATACTGCCGCTGAAAAACGTGTCATCACCGCCCCCCGGGGTCCCGAGAAGACCTGTCGTACCTGGGCCGCCGAAGGTGCGATGCGGATGCTGATGAATAACCTCGACCCCGAGGTCGCCGAGCATCCCGAAAAACTGGTGGTCTACGGCGGTCGTGGCCAAGCGGCCCGAAGCTGGGCCGCATTCGACGCGATCGTCGAAACGCTTCAGCGGCTCGACGTCGACGAGACGCTGCTCGTTCAGAGCGGCAAGCCGGTCGGCGTGATCCGCACGCACGAAGATGCACCCCGAGTCATCATCGCCAACTCGAATCTCGTTCCCCACTGGGCGACCCAAGAGCACTTTGACGATCTCGCGGCCAAGGGCCTGATCATGTACGGCCAGATGACCGCGGGCTCGTGGATTTACATCGGTACCCAAGGCATCCTCCAAGGCACCTACGAGACCTTCGCAGAGTGCGGCCGCCAGCACTTTGGCGGCTCGCTTGCGGGCACGCTCAGCGTCACCGGCGGTTGCGGGGGCATGGGCGGCGCCCAGCCGCTCGCGGTCACCATGGCCGAAGGCACGTGCCTGATCGCCGACGTGCAGAAGGATCGTCTCGAGAAGCGGGTGCACGATCGCTACCTCGACGAGATCCACGACGACCTCGACATGGCGATCGATCGGTCACTCGAATTGAAAAACGCGCGCCAAGCGATCTCGGTGGGCTGGCCCGGC
>CALFOM010000189.1 GCA_937919685.1 uncultured Phycisphaera sp. | reverse complement strand
CGGCATGATGCGGATCGTTCGCTTGCAACCGAGAGCCGATTCGAAGTCATCCGCAATCGTAGGGGCCGGCAATCCGGCGTCGGTCGGCGATCCCGAGACTACCTCGCCACCGAAATTCGGGGCGTCCTCTGAGAAGAGGTCTGGGAGTCTGCGGGGCGTCGCGTCGACGTCACCCTGTCGAGGGCGGTGACTCTTCGTCACCTGCTGAGACCAGGGAACTTTCGCTCCGCGGTCATCTGATTCACGTCCCTCTTCGACGAGAACGATCTACGTCCGGTCGAAGCGGTCCTTTGTTACTGACTTCCCGGTTACTCGGCGGTCCATCCGCCGGGGGATCCGGGGTCGATTTTTCTAAGCTCGTCGCGGAGGTAGTTGAGGACCTGCCGCTCAGAATCAAACGTTCCGACCTTTCGGGCGATTCGTTCGCAATGGGCGATGGAGACCGAGCGGACCACCTTCTTGATGAGTGGAATCTGGCTCGGTACCAGTGAAAGGGTACGCAACCCGAGGCCTAATAGCAACATGGTGTAGATCGGCTCGCCCGCGATCTCGCCACAAAGGGAGACATCGACGCCCCGTCGTCTGGCGGCCCGAATCACGATCTTGATGAGCTGGAGGACCGCAGGATTGGCGCCGGTGTACAGATTCGCCACCCGCTCATTGCCTCTATCGACCGCCAAGGTGTACTGAATGAGGTCATTCGTGCCGATCGAGAAAAACTCAACCTCGCTGGCGAAGGCTCTGGCCATCAGGGCCGCTGAAGGGACCTCCACCATCATTCCTATTCGGACGTCGGTGCCCCGTTCGATGCCTTCCTCGTCGAGCTCCTCGGCGACGTCCGCGAGGAGCATCTTCGCCTGGCGGATCTCCATCACCGTGGAAATGAGGGGGAACATCACTTTCACGGGGCCGTCCGCGGCGGCCCGAAGGATGGCTCGCAGCTGGATCTTGAATTCCGGAAGGTTCTGAAGCGAGTAACGGATGGAGCGGCAGCCGAGGAACGGATTTCGTTCTGGTTCCTCCGACTGCTCCTGCGTGTATTTGTCGGCGCCGAGATCCTGCGTGCGAATGACCAGTGGTCGTCCATCCAGCATTCGAATCGCCTGGCGATACGCCTCAAGGTGCGCCTCTTCGTCCGGCGCGTGACCGCTGGTCAGGTAGAGGAACTCCGTTCGATACAACCCTACGCCCGCGCCGCCGTTGGCCAGCACTGATTCGATCTCATCCGGGAACTCGATGTTGCCCAGCAGCGTCACTGTTTCGCCATCGGATGTGACGGACTCGAGGCCGACGGTCTCTCGAAGACCTTCGCGGAACTCACTGACCTTCGATTGCCGAGTCTGATAGTCGGAGATCGTCTCCTCGTCCGGATCAATGATCACGGTGCCCGCGTCACCGTCCACGATGAGAAGGTCGCCGTTCTCCACGGCGCGGGTGACACGATGACAGCCGACCACGGCGGGGATGCCGATTGCTCTCGCGACGATGGAAACATGACTGGTTCGGCCGCCCGCGTCGGTGGCGAACCCCAGTACCTTCTTTCGATCGATGCCCGCGGTCTGGCTTGGAGTGAGTTCGTGCGCGACGATGATCACCGGTTCGGTCAGATTCGCGAGCCGACTCGTGGTCTCGCCCATGAGTTTGTCGAGAACCCTCCGATCAAGATCCATGATGTCCGCGGTCTTTTGGGCGAAGACATCGCTGCCCATGGCGGCGAACTGATCGGCGATGGTTCGGAACTGGTCGGCAACCGCCCACTCCGCGACCACCAGGTCGGTCCGGATGCGAGCTCGAATGGGATCACGAAGGGAGGGATCTCGAAGGAGGCCTACATGGAACTCAAAGATCTTTGCCGGCTCGGCCCCGAGTTGGATTCGAGTCCGATCCCGGAGCAGTTCGAGTTCGCTGATGGCCTCCTCGAATGAGGAATCGACGCGGTCAATCTCTTCTTCAACGTCGGCGGTCTCGATTCGTCTATGCGACACCCGATGCTCGGCCTTACCGAGGCGAAAGACGCGTCCGAACACGATGCCGGACGAAACGGGGATGCCGCGAATCACTTCCATCGGCGAGGGGGTGCTCGGGGAATGGTGCCCACACTTGAATCAAGGTCTCAAGTCATCAGGCGCGGTGGTCGGATCGCCGGGATCCGGACCGGGCAGGCACGTTGTCGAGCCCTTTCATGATAGCGGATCCGGCCGATTTCGATCGGCTCGGAGGACCTCCTCGTGAGCGATTATCGTCGGTCCGCGAGATTGTCGGCGAACTCAAACACTTATGAGACAAGTTCTTGCGCGACGGTTCAAACTTGAGGCGTGAGATAGAGCACAGGACGGAGCCTTCTTGAAGGGCTCCGTCCTGTGATTTGGGCATTGGGTCTGTGGATCCTTGCTCCGATCGGGGCGGGATCACTCGTCCTTCACCTCGAAGTCGGCATCGATCACATCGTCGGCATCTGTCGTCGCAGAGGCTGAGTTGGCGGTTGCACCGCCTTCGGCCGCATTCGCTGCCGCGGCTTCGTAGGCGGCCTTGCCGAGTTCGGCGGCGACCTTCTCGAGGTTGGCCAGAGCCGCTTCAATCGCGGCCTTGTCCTCGCCAGAGATCTTGTCTTCGAGATTGGCGATTGCGGATTCGATCTCCGCTCGAACCTCGGCCTCCACCTTTTCACCGTGCTCCTCGAGGCTCTTTCGAGTCGCGTAGGCGACCTGCTCGGCTCGGTTCCGAGTTTCGATGAGCTGACGCTTGACCTTGTCATCCTCGGCGTTCTGTTCGGCCTCCAGTTTCATTCGCTCGATCTCTTCTTGCGAGAGACCGCTTGAACCGTTGATCTCGATGTTGTGGCTCTTTCCGGTTGCCTTGTCTGTGGCAGAGACGCTCAGAATGCCGTTCGCATCGATCGAGAATTCGACCTCGATCTGCGGCGTCCCTCGGGGAGCGGACGGGATGCCGGTGAGATCGAACTGGCCGAGGGTTCGATTGTCCTTGGCGAATTCACGTTCTCCTTGAAGGACGTGGATCGTGACCGAGCCCTGATTGTCGCTTGCGGTCGAGAACGTTTCCTTGCGGGACGTGGGAATGGTCGTGTTTCGTTCGATCAGACGGGTCATGACGCCACCGAGCGTCTCGACGCCGAGAGACAGAGGGGTCACGTCGAGCAGAAGCACGTCCTTCACATCACCCTGCAGCACGCCGCCCTGGATCGCGGCGCCAATCGCAACGACTTCGTCGGGGTTGATGGAGCGATCGAGTTCAGGCGTCTTGAAGATGTCCTTCGCGACATCCTGAACCTGAGGAATTCGAGTGGATCCACCGACCATCACCACTTCCGCGATGTCGGACGGGTTAATCTTTGCGTCGGTGAGGGCCTGTTCGCAGGGGCCCCGAAGGCGATCGAAGAGATCACTGCAGATTGATTCGAAGGTGGCTCTGGTCACCGTGACCTGAAGGTGCTTTGGCCCATTCTGGTCTGCCGTGATAAAGGGAAGATTGACCTGGGCCTCCATCTGCTGTGACAACTCGATCTTCGCCTTTTCGGCCGCCTCCTTGAGGCGTTGAAGGGCCATCGCGTCACTTCGGACGTCGATTCCCTCGGCTTTCTTGAATTCGTCGGCGATGAAGTCGATCAATCGCTGGTCAAAGTCGTCACCGCCGAGGTGGCCGTCGCCGTTGCTGGCGAGCACCTCGAAGACGCCATCACCGACATCGAGGATCGAGACGTCGAATGTACCGCCGCCGAGGTCGAATACCGCGATACGGGCATTCTTCTTCTTCTCGAGGCCGTATGCGAGCGCCGCCGCCGTCGGTTCATTGATGATCCGCTCGACCTTTAGTCCGGCGATCTCGCCAGCATCTTTCGTCGCCTGTCGCTGTGCATCGTTGAAGTAGGCGGGGACTGTGATGACCGCGCGATCCACGGTCTCGCCGAGATATTCCTCCGCGGTCTTCTTGAGGTCGCGGAGAATCATCGCGGACACTTCGGGTGGCGTGAACTCCTTGTCCCGAACCTTGACGGAAACGAGATCCTCGCCGCCGCCCACCACGTCGTAGGGGACGAGCTTCTCCTCGTGCTGAACCTCATTGTGGCGGCGGCCCATGAACCTCTTGATGGAGAAGACCGTGTTGCTGGGATTGGTGACCTGTTGATGCCGGGCGGCCTGGCCGACGAGCCGGTCGCCCTTGTCGGTGAACCCGACGACGGAGGGCGTCGTCCGATTTCCGGTCGAGTTGATGATGACGGTAGGGCGGTCGCCCTCCATGACTGCAACCACGGAGTTGGTGGTTCCGAGGTCGATTCCGATAATCTTGGATTTGGATTCTGACATTAGGTGTACTCAAGCCTTTCCAATCCTCTGCTCCGCTTGCGTCGTCGTCCGTCCGATGAGCCATCGGAACTTCGGGGGGACGATTCGCGATCCGGCCGGAGGGCCGGAGGAGTCAACCGAGGATTCTGAATGAGGACCTTTTTCGGCCCTTGGAAAGAGGTTGCAAGGCCGATGCCAGAAAGAACCCTCGATTCCCGTCAAATTCAAGGGGTGTTGCGAGGGGTGTTCTGCCGATTTGGCACCGATGGCCCTCAAGAACCGACGAGATCCCGACCGGGGCAAGGAAGGTGGCACCAGCGTCACCCCGACTCGTTCATTGGCAGTTTGGCCGATCCTGGTGGCGTGGCTCCTCGCGGTCGCGTGGTTGCTCTCGCCGAGTGCCAGCACCGCAGGTGGTCGGTGGCAGTACGTGGTTTGGATTCCGGATTGGGTCTGGCTGGCCCTTGTCGGGTTCTGCTCGGTCTTGGCGCTGACCATCGTGACGATGGGCCGCCGACCAAGGTCCAGAGGGCTCGCTCTTGCGGCAGGACTTGCCCTCATTGGGCCGCTCTGGGGCACTCTTCATCGGGATGTCGGGCTCCCGTCGCGAGCATCGCTCGGCGACGCGACCGTGCTGTTCTTGAATTCGCAAGACCCGGGAAGTCGAGTCGTTGACGCCATGGTCGATCAACTCGTCGCCATGGACGCCGACGTCGCGGTGATCGTGAATCCAGGTTGGATCCCGATCACCTGGCGAGCCGTCGAGTCGGCGCATCCGACCGGGCGGTTCCTCCGGAGAGTCGGCCGTTTCTTCGTCGTCTCGCGAACGGCCATTAGATCAATGAGGCGCATCGTTGCGAAGGGCGAGATTCAAGCGATGGAGATCACGCTTGAAACGGAGGATGGTGCATTGCTTCCACGGACCATCGTGGTCGTGGACCTTCCTTCCGATCTTGCCGTGAATCGTTCTGAGAGCCTTCGGAATCTGGCTGCGGGGATCTCCACCGCGTTCGGCTCCGCCGAAGAAGCGCGATCAAGAATTGATCTTCTCGTCGGTGATCTCAACACGACCCCGAGGACCCCGGAACTGGGTCTGATCATTCCAGGATTCAATGACGTTTTCACGAAGGTCGGTCGTGGGTGGGGTGGCACCTGGCCTCGGGATCGCGGATGGCTACGGATCGATTTCGCCCTGGCACCCCAAGATCGCGTACCTGCGAGCGTGGAGACGTTTGATCCGGGCGGCGGCGGACATCGGGGACTTGTGATCAGGTATCGACGACCATGAAATCATGAAATCATGAAATCATGAAATCATGACATTCGGACATCCGGACATCAGTTCCCATCGTGATTGGATGAATTGGTCGGCCGATCCCAAGGTCAGCCGTCGATCTTGATTTCCATCCAGATCTTCGCGATCCACTCGCCGGCGGCCATCTCTTCGATGACATCGCCGTTGAATTCATCCGACTCCGGAAGCGAATCCCGAAAAATCGAGCCGGTGTCGGCACGGAAGATCGTGGATCCGTCGCTCCTCAGAATATTCAATCCGTGCTGATGATTGAAGTCTTCCCGACTTCTGAGACCGTCGGTGAGAAGCACGAGGTTCGGATCGCTCAACCGCCGTCGCATCCGCTGGTTGGGGTCGCCGTGGGTCAGATGGCCCGTGTAGTGGTAGTTGCAGAAGGCGGGATCCGCATCGGTTCCGGAGACGAGCTTGCTGCGAGTCGCCTCGAAAGTATGCTTGCTCGCGTGCGCGGGGCAGAAGCAACATGCGGGTGAGTCGATGTACCGATCCTTCCAGAGCAAGCCGAGACCGTCGAAGCCGGCCGGCATGGCCTGGTCTTCGGACGAGCCAGTGGTCATCGCCATCATGTTTGGAAGTTGGCCTTGATCCTGAAACCAGGATTGAGGGAGACGTCCATTCTGATCGCTTCCGAAAAGCATGAAGGCCACGCCGATCTGGCGTTGATTCGCAGAGCAAATGACGCGTCGAGCGCCGTCTCGTGCCACCTGAAGGCCCGGAAAGAGGATCGATGTCAAGAGGACGATGACCGAAAGGACGACGATCAGTTCGATCATGCTGAAGCCACGAATCGAACGTGTTGAGGAAACGTCAAAGCGGCATCCACGAAGCGATTGCTCCGGAGAGACAGGGTCTGTTTCTGAATGGCGGTCATTCATGGCGACCTCCAACTTCGATCTTCGGACGTCCGATCCCAATACGGGTTCGTCACATGCAACCTACTCTACCCGTGAAAATCAGGTTACCGACCATCATTTTTGCAAATCGTTGGAACCGGACCACCGGATTCGGCGCACGGATATGGATCTGGACTCGTCTTTTAACCCCCTCGATCAGAAGACCGGAGCCTTTTTTAACTCGGTGAGAACCCCCATGACGTCCCTCAATCATGAAGACTGGGTGCTGATGAAAGCCGTCGCAGGGGGTGACGAAGCGGCTGCCAATAAACTCTACGATCGTTTTGGCGGGTTGGTGTTCAAGAGTTCGAGGCAGACGCTGCCAACTCGAGCGGAGGCCGAGGACGCGGTTCAGGAGGTATTCGTGCGTCTTTGGAAGACGGCCGATCGGTACGACCCCAATCGCGCCAAGCTGGTCACCTGGGTGATGCTCATCACGCGAAGGCATTTGATTGATCGACTTCGGCGGAAGCGGGTGCGTCCGAATAACCTTTCACTCGAAGGCGATCCGGCGGGAAAAGACGAGAATGAAGATCGCCAGCGGTCGAGCATGGAGCGAGACGAACGCCGGAATCTGCTCGTTTCGAGGATCTCGGAGCTTCCTGCGCTTCAGCAGGAAGTGATCACCAGGGCCTACCTTCAAGGATTTACGCTCCGAGAAGTGGCGGAACAGTTGGAAGCCCCGCTTGGAACCATCAAATCGGCATTAAGCCGTGGTCTTGCTCGGTTGAGAGATCGCCTCGCGGACGAACGGAGAAATTCGGAAGCATGAGCGGCACGACTCCGGAGCGAAAGTAGATTTTTTTGGTAAAAGGCGGAGCCGTAGGGACTTGAGTTGCGGATATGCGAGCATCGGATCGCGATTCACGCGTTTGTCTTGCTCCATTATTCCGGATCGGCGAGCCATGTGACATGTGACATGTCAGTTGATTCCGATCGTAAAACGTCTGCCATGCACAGCCCTTTTCGGAACCTTCCTTGTTCTCGGTGATCGAAAGAAAGGGATG
>CALFOM010000188.1 GCA_937919685.1 uncultured Phycisphaera sp. | reverse complement strand
GTCGGAATCGTGTCGGGAACCGCCTCTAGCCTCTGGAAGGGAAGAACTGGATTGATTGGAGTTCGATCTGCAATCGCCATCGTCTTCTTCGCCTCGCTCTGCGTCGCGGGCCAGCTTCCGGCCGGACTTTTGCCGGTTCAGGCCGATCAGGATGTCGTATCGCCGCCCGCACCGCCGATTCCATCCGCGGCGCCGCCGCCGTACACCGTCAAGGGATCGGTCGCGGAGATGGATGCCAGGCTCGTGGTCTGCGACCCCGATGCACCGCCGGTGTCCGGCGCCGGGGTCACCGGAATCTTCGCACCCGAATCACCGCCATCACGTGAGATCCGTGATCTCAGTTATCTGGTCTTCGGCATCTGCATCGTCATCTTCGTGGTGGTACAGGGATTTCTGGTGGTTGCGATCGTCAAGGGCGTCCGCGCTCGGCGGCTCGCGAGTCGATCCGCCGACGAATCCTCGGCCGAACCCGTTCAGATCTATGGGAGCATCCCGATCGAGATCGCCTGGACGGTGATTCCCACGATCATCGTCTTCGTGCTCACGATGGTGACCATCAGAACGCTGCGGGACATCGACATCACGACTCCACCCGAGAATTCGATGGAGGTCGTCGCGATCGGGCATCAGTGGTGGTGGGAATTCCGCTACCCGGGGCCCGACGGCGAGGTCGTCACGGCCAACGAGATGCACGTGCCGGTCGGCCGTCCGATCTGGCTGCGCCTCGAGTCCGCCGACGTGATCCATAGTTTCTGGGTGCCAAGGCTCGCGGGGAAGATGGACCTGATCCCAGGACACACCAACTACACGTGGTTCTCGGCCGATCGGAAGGGCATCTTTCTTGGACAATGCGCCGAATACTGCGGGACCCAGCACGCTCACATGCTGATCCGGGTCTACGCCGATGAGCCGGGCGAATTCGAGACCTGGCTCGACGAGCAACGGAAGCCTGCCGTCGTCGACGCGTCAGTCGATGCGGGACGTCGGGTGTTCGCCGAGTATGCGTGTCTCAACTGCCACACCATCAGTGGCTTGAGCGACGGCATGTTCGGACCCAACCTCACCCATCTCGCAAGCCGTAACACCATCGGCTCCGGGTTCATCCCGCTGAATCGGGACAACCTCCACGCGTGGATCGACGATCCGAATCAACTGAAGCCCGGCTGCAACATGCCGTCGCTCAAACTCGACCCGTCGGAACTCGACGCGGTCACCGACTTCCTCATGACCCTGCATTGACGTGAAGGTCCCGATATGACCATTGGCTCAGGACATTCCAGTCTCGCATCCCTCCCGGGGCCGTCTCCGCGCGGGCGTTTCTGGGAGTCGGTGATGCAATGGGCGATCTCCGTCGATCACAAGAAGCTGGCGATGATGTACATCGGTGCCGGCCTGATCTTCTTCCTCGTTGGGGGCATTGAAGCGGCGTTCATGCGACTTCAGCTGGCCCAGGCCGGAAACGAAATCGTCGATCCGGCCACCTTCAACCAGTTGTTCACGATGCACGGCACCACCATGGTGTTCCTGGTGGGCATGCCGATCCTGCTGGGCTTCGGTAACTATCTGATCCCCCTCATGGTGGGAGCCCGTGATATGGCCTTCCCGAGGCTGAATGCCTTCGGATTCTGGCTGTTCATCTTTGGCGGGCTCCTTCTCTACTTCAGCTACGTGGGCGCCGACGGCCTCTATGGGGCGGGCACCGCGCCCGATGTCGGTTGGTTCGCCTACGCGCCGCTCACCAGTCGGACCTTCAGTCGCGGTAACAGCACCGACTACTGGATCCTGGGAATTCTGGTCAGTGGCTTCGGAAGCATGACCACCGCGATCAACTTCATCGCCACCATCCTTTGCATGCGGTGTCCGGGCATGAAGTTGATGCGAATGCCGATGATCGCCTGGATGATGCTGGTGGTGGCGTTCTTGGTTCTGGTGGCGATACCGATTCTCACCGCCGCTCAGTCGATGCTGCTCTTCGACCGGACCCTTGGAGCGCACTTCTTCGATCCCGAGACGCAAGGGTCTGCGATCCTCTGGCAACATCTCTTCTGGTTCTTCGGTCACCCCGAGGTCTACATCCTGATTCTCCCCGCCTTCGGGTTCGTGAGCGAGATCATGCCGACCTTCAGCAGGAAGGTGATCTTCGGGTATCCCCTGATGGTTGCGGCGACGGTCGGAATCGGGTTCATCTCGCTGGGCGTCTGGGCGCACCACATGTTCGTGGTTGGACTCGGGCCGGTGCTCGACTCTTTCTTCGGCGCCACGACCTTCCTGATATCGGTCCCGACCGGGATCAAGATATTCAACTGGCTCGGCACCATGTGGGGTGGACGACTTCAGTTCACAACCCCGATGCTCTTCGTGACCGGCTTCGTGGCGATGTTCGTGATCGGCGGACTGACCGGCATCATGCTGGCGACGGTCCCCATGGACTGGCAGTTGTCCGACAGCTACTTCGTGGTGGGTCATTTCCACTACGTCCTCTTCGGCGGGACGGTGTTCGGAATCTTTGGCGCGTTGTTCTACTGGTTCCCCAAGGCCACTGGCCGAATGCTGAACGAGCGGCTCGGGAAGTGGACGTTCTGGCTCCTCTTCATCGGGTTCACGCTGACCTTTATGCCCATGCACGTCTCGGGCGCGCTGGGCATGCCCCGCCGCATCTACACCTACGAAGTAGATCGTGGTTGGGAGATCTGGAATCTGATCAGCTCGATTGGAGTTCCGGTGCAGATGGCGGGCGTCGCGATCTTCCTGTGGAACGTGGTCCGAAGCCTTCGCAAGGGCGAGGTGGCGGGCGATGATCCATGGGACGCTTGGACGCTCGAGTGGTCGACCACCAGTCCGCCGCCCGATTGGAACTTCGACCGCATTCCGACCTGTACCAGCGCGCGGCCGCTCTGGGACCGCAAGCACCCGGAGGATCCCGATGCACATTACGAGTGATCCCCGACTGCAGAGGAAGGTGCGCGGATGACCGCCTTAAACGCGACGACCAGCAATGTTCCTCTGACCGCACCGCTTTCCCGAGCGAAGGTCGGCATGGCTTCCTTGATCTTCATGGAGAGCGCCTTCTTCAGCGCCTTCCTGGTGACCTACCTCTATTACATCGGGAAGAGCCCTGACGGCCCGCAACCGCTCGACTGCCTTGAACTGAACATGGTGCTGATCAACAGCGTCTGCCTGCTCAGTTCGAGCATCACGGTGGTACTGGCGGTCAGGTCGCTCGCGCGAGGCGCGATGGGGGCGTTCCGGATCTGGTTGGCGGTGACCATCCTGCTCGGTCTGGAGTTCCTTCTCGGCACGGGCTACGAGTGGTGGGGGCTTATCGAGGACAAGGGGCTGACGATCCAGTCAAACGCCTTCGGAACCAACTTCTACTCCCTCGTCGGCTTCCACGCGTTCCATGTCTTGGTCGGACTCGTCTTGTTGATCGGGGTCTTCATCCTCTCGCTCTTCGGTTGCATCAACCCGGCGCGCGACCATCAGCGGGTGGACGTCGCGACCTGGTACTGGCACTTCGTGGACGTGGTCTGGATCCTCGTGTTCACGCTCGTCTACATTGTCGGGCGAGTCCCGCAGGGAGCCGCGGCATGACGCCCGACCACGACAAATCAAAGGCCGAACGGCTCGCGGAACGTGCGGCGCTGGCGCCGCGTGGACCGTCGGAGATGCCGTATCTCCGCGCGATTCCGCAGCCAACGCCGTGGCCGATTCTCGCCGCGTTCGGCCTGACGTTCATCTTCGCGGGACTGGTCACCAACTGGATGGTTAGCGTGGTCGGAGCGGCCTTCGCGCTGGTCGGCTTGATCGGCTGGTTCAGGGAGGTCTTCCCGCACGAGAATGTCGAGGCGATCCCGGTTGCAGATTGCGAGGCGGTGCTTCCACCCCCGGTCTTTGAACCCCGCCCGGCGAAGTCGCCTCGGAACGTGGTTCCTGAAGAAATCCATCCGTATCAAAGTGGTTTCAAGGGTGCCGTGGCTGGCGCCATCGCGATGGCGGTGGTCGCCGCGGGTTGGGGACTGATCGACGAAGGCAGTTTCTGGATGCCGATCAATCTCCTCGCCGGGACTGTGCTCCCATCGGTGGGTGACGCGACGCTGGAGCAACTCCGCCTCTTCAACGGCGGTTGGTTCGCCACGGCGGTGGCGGTTCACGTCTGCCTGAGTCTCGCCGTCGGCATGGTCTTCGTGGTTTCGCTTCCGATGATGCCTCGCAGACCGCTGCTGGCGGGTGGTTTGATCGCCCCGATCATCTGGACAGGGATCGCCTGGGCCACGATGCGAGTCGTCAATCCGACCCTCGAGGAATACATCTCGTGGCCCTGGTTTCTCGGAAGTCAGATCGCATTCGGGATCGCCTGTGCCGCGGTGATTTCCAGAACCACGAAGATCCGTCTTCAGGTCGGTCGTTCGTTCGAGAGTCGAATGGGCTTCGAGCAGACCGAGGGAGATTCATCGTGATCCGGTTCGATTCCAGTCATCTTCATCAGCCACTGACGTCCGCGTCGAAGAGTCTTCGTCTGGTGATCGCGGCATCGTGGATTTTCGTAGGGGCCGCATGCGACCGCCTTCCGGGAAAACCGCCGCCGAATCCGGCGCCGGTGATCTCCGTGGCGACGACCGCAGGATTCGAGGCGATGTGGGCGGAACGCTGTACCGGATGTCATGGCGCCGACGGACAGATGGGCGCCGGTCTCCCGATGCGGAATGCCGAGTACCTCAAAGCGGTACCGGACGGCGAGATGTTCTCGATCATTCGCGACGGCGTCCCTAGCAGTCGAATGCCAGGTTTTGGCGGCAACGCGATCGGTGGGGTTTCGGATGAGATCATCCGCGACTTCATCAAGGGGATGCATACGACCTGGGCCAGCAGTGAAGGTTCGAATGTGTCGCGGGGCATCTCTTGGCGTCCGTCGGATGCAACGGGTGATATTGCCAGAGGTGCCAGCATCTTCGCGGCGAAGTGCGCCGCGTGTCATCCCGCCGAACAGAAGGTGCCGGTGCTGGAAGGTGCGATGCCCGATCAATTGATCGCGGGCAGCGTGACCGATCCCTTCTATCTTCGTTTGGTCAGCGACCAGCATCTGCGATCGAACATCGTCTTCGGCCGCACCGATCTGGGCATGCCGGGGGCCGCGGGGCCATTCCGCGGGCCGGACGGTGGCGAGGTCACGGGGGGCCTAGACGCGGCCGACGTTGCCGATCTTGTCGCATACCTCGCCTCGAAGCGAAACACCTGGCCATCGGGACCGGAAGTGGAGGATGGTGCACCATGAGTGAGCGACCGAGTGAAGAATCAACCGGAACCGAACCTACTTCGGCGCTCCCGTCGGAAGTCGGCGGTTGCGAAGGATGCGAAGCTGTGAAGAGCGGAGGGCGTCGCGGATTTTTGTTCGCCGCCGGAACCACCTTGCTTACGGTGGGTGGTGGGCTCGCGGCGGTTCCGATCATCGGCGTCGCGATCGGCCCGGCGGAGGCCGGCGATCCGAATCGCTGGATCGCGCTGGGCAAGGCGACGAACTTCAAGATCGGCGAGACGGTGCTGGTGAAATTCACCAACCCCTGGGATTCCCCGACCGACGGCGATACCAATCAGAACGTCTGCTACGTCCGGTGCATCGCTCATGAGACCTTTCAGGTCTTCGCAGTGACCTGCGCCCACCTTGGTTGTCCAGTCGAGTGGTTTGCTCAGTCGCGGCTCTTCATGTGCCCGTGCCACGGCGGCGTCTATTACGAAGACGGCGCTCGCGCGTCAGGACCGCCGCCCCGTGGCCTCTACGAGTACGACTGGCGGGTCGTTGACGGCAGTTTCGAAATTCTGGGCGGACGCCTGCCTGGTCTTCAGGAGAGCACCTGAAATGAAGAGCCCAGGTGTCATTGGTGTCATTGGTGTCATCGGACGAACCCTCGGATGGATCGACGACCGGACCGGTCTGGTCGCGGTCACCGAGCATGCGATGTTCCACAAGGTTCCTCGGAGCGCCAAGTGGTGGTACGTCTTCGGCAGCGCCACGCTGATGTTCTTCATCGTGCAGTTGGTGACCGGAGTCTTGCTAACGACCTTGTTTGTGCCGAGTGCCGGCGAGGCGTACCAGAGCCTCGTCTACATCGACGAGAAGATTCCGATGGGATGGATGCTCCGAGCCCTTCACGGCTGGAGTTCGAACGCCATGTGCATCATGATGTTGATCCACATGACGCAGATCTTCCTGCACGGGACCTACAAATTCCCGCGGGAACTGACCTGGGTGGCGGGCGTCGCGCTGTGCGTCACCACGCTGGGGCTCGCGTTCACCGGTCAGATCATGCGCTGGGATGCCAACGCCTACTGGGGCCTCGGTATCGGCGCCGCGATCGTGGATCGGGTCCCGTTTGCAGGCAACTGGCTACGGTCGGTGGTCCTCGGCGGTCCGAACATCTCCGGTGCGACCCTCAGTCGATTCTTCGCCCTGCACGTCTTCGTGCTTCCCGGCACGGCGATCGGACTGATCGGACTCCACTTGATCCTCGTGCTCAAGGGCGGCATCAGCGAGATGCCCAAGGTCGGCCAGCCGGTCAAGCCCGAGACCTATCGCAAAGAGTATGAAGATCGGGTTAAGAAGACCGGCGTTCCGTTCTTCCCCGATGCGGCGCGGCGTGACATGGTGTTCTGCGGTGCGGCGCTGATCGGATTGATCGGACTGGCGGCCTGGTACGGTCCCTTCGGTCCCGGCCCGGTTCCCAGCCCGACGATCATCGAAGTCGCGCCACGGCCCGACGGTCTGTTCCTCTGGTTGTTTGCGGTGCTCGCGCTGCTTCCACCGGACTCTGAGACCTTCCTCATCCTCGTTGGTCCACCGGTCGGCATCGCCTTCTTGGCGGCGCTCCCGTTCATCTCGCCAAGCGGCGAGCGGGCCCCGTCTCGTCGTCCGATTTCCGTGATCATTCTCTGCATCATCGTGACCGCACTGGCCGTCCTGACCTGGCTCGGCGAGACGTCACCATGGAGTCCGGTGATGAAGGCGTGGACCTCCATTCCGACGCCGATCGAATACGTCCGTCACCGCTCGCCGCTCGAACTTCAGGGAGCAATCCAACTGCAGTACGCCCAGTGCCGCAATTGTCACTCCATCGGCGGTGAGGGTGGCGAGCGAGGTCCCGCGCTCGATGATGTCGCCACTCGGTTGAGTTGGGATCAACTGGTGCGGCAGATTCAGCAGGGTGGAGGCAACATGCCCGCCTATGGCAAGAGCCTCAATAGCGCTGAGACAGAGGCGTTGGCCGCCTTCCTTTCGACCCTCGACGGTGGAACTCTTCCGGCACTCATTCCCGGCGCGATGGAGCAGCAGCCCGGTCGGGATCAATCACCAACCGTCGATCCCCGCGCCGAAGCCGAACCCGAAGTCGACTCGGATACCGTTGCTGCTCGTTGATCGGAGTCGAACCGCCTCATGACCCTTGGCGTGGCCACCTCGGTCGAAGTGCTCGGGGCCGCCGTCTCCGGCGCGCCGTGGACTGTGGTGGCGGCGCTGGTCTCGATCTCCATCTACTTCGTCGGGCGGCGTCGACTTCTCCGCGCAGGTCGCCGTACCGCAGCTCGATTTCCGCGCTGGAGACAACTGTCGTTCGGTCTCGGTTGGCTGGGACTGCTTGTGGCCGTCGCCACGCCGTTAGACGCGGCGGCCGAGCGTTCCCTTTCGGCGCACATGATCCAACACATGCTTCTGGCCCTGGTGGTGCCGCCGCTCTGGTGGTTCGGCGCCCCCGCGATGCCGATGCTGATGGGATTGCCTCGCTCGTGGCGGTCGGGCGTCTTGGGTCCGATCTTCGCGGCGCCGTGGTTCCGTGCGGCGTTGCGTCGGGCGGTCCACCCGGTGGTGGGTTGGGTGTTGATGGCTGGAACGACGCTGGGCTGGCATGTTCCGGCCGCGTACGAACTGGCCATTCAGAATCCGACGTGGCACCTCGTCGAGCACGTGAGCATGCTGGGTGCTGGGCTTGTCTTCTGGCTTCCCGTTGTCGCACCGTTTCCGTATCGGTCGCCGTGGCCGCGAATCGCGCTAATCCCTTATCTCGTCTCCGCGGATCTCGTGAATACGGTGGTGAGTGCGGCACTCGCCTTCGCGGATGCCCCGGTCTATTCGTGGTACGGAAAGCTCGCCGCGGCGCGAGGCTTCGATGCGGTGCTCGATCAACAGCTTGCCGCTGGGCTGATGTGGGTCCCCGGAAACCTGGTCTATCTGATTCCCGCGATGGTCATCACCGCACGTTGGATGCTCGGGACCCGGCCGACGCAGCGCGGCACGAACGCGTCGACTCCATCGAAGTCAATCTCGCTTCCCGTACTTTCCCCACCCCGCGATCGTGGCGACCTGCTTCGCGTACCGATGCTTGGTCGGCTGCTTCGTTCGTCAGCCTTCCGGCTGGGGATTCGACTGGCGACGCTTGCGGGCGCCGCGATCATCGCCATCGATGGGATGCTCGGCCCCGACGAGTCGCCGATGAACCTCGCTGGCACGCTTCCGTGGACGCATTGGCGAGGCGTGACGGTGGTCTTGCTCTTGGTTCTGGGGAACGTCGCCTGTTTCGCGTGTCCGTTGATCGCTCCTCGTTCCGTTCTTCGGCGTTGGGTCTCGCCACGATGGCGTTGGCCGCGTCGGCTTCGCTCCAAATGGATCGCCGTCGGATTGGTGGTGATCTGGCTCGTCGCCTACGAGGCCTTCGATCTTTGGGCGAGTCCGCTGGCGACCGCGATCCTGATCATCGGACTCGTGGTCGCCGCGACGGCCATCGATCTGTTGTTCGAAGGCGCGTCCTTCTGCCGTTACGTCTGTCCCGTGGGGCAGTACCAGATGGCGATGTCGACGATCTCGACGCGGACGGTGGCGGCGATTGACCCGGCTCGGTGTACGACCTGCACCACGCACGACTGTCTGGTCGGCGGACCGGGCGGACCGGGGTGCGGTCTCGACCTCTTGATACCCAGTAAGTCGGGCAATCTCGACTGCACCTTCTGCCTCGACTGCGTGAGTGCCTGCCCACACGACAATGTCGGACTCATCCGCCAGGTGCCCGGTTCGGATCTGGCTGACGCGGGATGGCGCAGCGGCATCGGGCGGCTCTCGCGTCGGCTCGATCTCGGTGTGCTGCTCGCCGTGCTGGCCATCGGGGGGATCGCGAACGCCGCTGGAATGACCGGACCCGTGGTCGGGGTGCTTGAGGACATCTCTGGAAATGATTCGGGAGTGCTGGTGGCGGCCGCATTCGTGGTTGTTTCGATCCTTGCGGGGCTCGGCGTTCTCGCCTTCGCCGCAATCGGTGATTCGTCGGCATCTCGACGGGAGCGACTCACCCGCGCGGGCCTCGCCGCCGCGCCGCTCGGCGCGGCGATGTGGGTGGTGCACTTCGGCTTCCATTTGGTCACCGGCTGGCCGACCGCGGAGGCGTCCATGGTCAGGGTGGCACACGATCTCGGGGTGAGCGATCGCCTTCCTGATCGAATCATGAGTTGCTGCGTGCCGCCGCCCGATTGGATGCTGCCGGCCGAGTTGCTCGTGCTTTCACTCGGCGTCGCGGGGAGTCTTGGAGTCGCGTGGTGGGGGTGGCGTGCGATCGCGATTCAGCGAAATGATCATCCCACGCCCGGGAGCATCACCCTTCGCTGGCTTCCGTCCGCCGCGGTATTCATCGCATTGTGGACGGTGACCGCTTGGATCGTCTTCCAGCCGATGGAGATGCGCGGTACTTCGGGGTTCATGCCATGACTCGACGAAGCAGAAGATTGGAACGTCGTGGACCGTCAGGCTGGTGGTGGTGCATCATCCTCGCAGCGTTCGTATCGATGCCCGTGAGTCAGGTCACGGCCGATGGCGGCGTGGTGGTCTGGACCGGAACCCGATCGGAACATCCCGCGGCAGTGGTGGTGTCGCCGCCGGCGCCGCGGGTTGGTCTGATCGAGATCGCCTGGATCGGTACCCGTGATGCCGCTGCCGAAGTGATCGTCCGACATTCCGACGGGACCGTCATGCGATCGGGCTTCCGGGAAGCGAGGATCGATGGTGAATTCAAGGCGGACTTCGAACTCGCGGTTCCCGGGACCTGGTCCATCGAGATCGATCCCGACGGAGACGGCGCGGCGGATCCGGTGCGGTTCGACGTCGTGGTAGGCGGACCGATCCCACCCTGGCGTTCGCTTTGGATGGCGATCTTCGCGTGGATCCCTTTGGTCGGGATCGGTCTGGTGGCGGCATGGCGGCGGACCGCCTGAACTTCCACTCCAGTCGTTGCTGGAGCGGGTGGATCAGAGCACGCCGCGTTGTTCGAGTGCGGCACGGATCTGCGGCGCCGTCTCGCTGGCATGGTCGATCTTGACGGCATCCCAGCCGACCGCGCGAGCGGCGGTGATGTTGTCCTCGAGGTCGTCGAAGAACACGACGTCTTCGCCGGGGATGCCCACCGCATTCTCGAATGCCTGGTAGATGGCGGCATCTGGTTTGTGCAGGCCGAGTAGATGGGATGCATGTTGCGTGCCGAGTGCCGCGATGGCCGGTATCTGGAGCAGAGGCCCCCAGTGGGAGTGGCTGGTGTTCGAGAGGCAGGCGGTCGGGAATCCGGCGGCCCGGATCTCCTCGATCAGCGCCGCGGTTCCGGCGTATGGTTCGAGAATCCAAGCGTGATGGACCTTGGCGACTTCCGCGGGGGACCAGACACCGTCGAAGAGTCCGCTCAGCTCACGAAAGAAGTCGTCGCATTCCACGCGGCCGGTCTGATATCGGGTGATCAATTCGGTTCGCCGGACTTGGTGATCCGGCCGCGGGTGATGCTCGCGCTCCGGAACGCCGGCGGCGCGGCATCCTTCCGGCCAAGACCGACAGATGCGGACGAGTACGCCACCGAGATCGAAGCAGATCAGCACGGGAGCAGCCTACCTTGAATGACGACGTTGGTCGGGTCGGTCATGCGTCGAACTTCAGCCGGCGTTTCGTTTTTCAGCGCGACGTCGGCGGAAAAAGGCCTTGAGAAGTTCCGCACAACGAGTCTCCTCGATGCCGCCGATCATTTCCACCCGGTGATTGAGTCGGCGGTCGCCGGGAATCTCAAAGAGCGAGGTGCATGCGCCGGCTTTCGGATCGAACGCTCCGTAGACGAGTCGTTTGAGTCTTGCATTCACCAGAGCACCCGCGCACATCGGACATGGCTCGAGCGTCACGGCCATGCTGCAGCCTTTGAGTCGCCAGCTTCCGAGTCGATTTCCAGCTTCTCGCAAGGCCACCATTTCCGCGTGGCCGGTCGGGTCGCAGCAGGTTTCGCGGTTGTTTGCGGCTTCGCCGAGAATCTCGGCGCCTCGATAGACGACTGCACCCACCGGGACTTCGCCGTTGGCGCCCGCGGCTCGGGCGAGTTCGATCGCACGCTCCATCATGCGGATGTCGACATCTTCGACTCCTGGGTGATCGTTGCATGCGATGCGAAGCCTGGACATCCAGCGTCTCCTGCGAACTCGGATCCGACGAATGCGGTCGTCGGCACCGGTTCTTCGAGTCCCTCTCACGATGAATCCCCGGGCCGAAGCGGTCCGATGACGCCACTTCACGGTCGTGGATCCTCGGGACCACTCTGCTCATCGGTCTCGTCCTCTTCGGGCACCTCTGGACCATCGGAATCGGGATCGGACGCTGAATCGGAGGCTTCCGGTTGTGCGGGTTCGGAGGATTGGTCCGTTCGTCCGTCCGTGTCATCCGCAGGGTCTTCCTCGTTTGACGTCCGGGAATCATCACGGTCATAGCCGACCAGATCGCCCAACGTAGAGGAGACGATCTTGCCACCGGCCACGCGATCCGCGGGAGCCACCAGTAGCAGAAGAATGCCGAGTTCGTAGAGAAGGTAGAGGGGGATGAAGAGCAGAATCATGCTCACCACGTCCGCCGGTGTGAGAATCGCGCCGAGAATGGCGCAGATCAAGACGGCGTAACGACGATTGGCGGTGAGGAACTTCCGATCCGCGATTCCCGCCCAGCCGAGAAGAAGGATCACCAGCGGCATCTGGAAGGCCACGGTGACCGCCAGTGCGAGGGTGAGCACGAAGCCGATGTATTCGCCGAGACGGAACTCCTGAGAAATCGTGCCGGCGCGGCTGAGCGGTACGGAGAGCAGTTCGAAGGTTGTGGCGTCGTCGCTGGTCGGTACGACGACGACCAGCGTGCGAGTCGAGGGCTCGATCCACGCCTGACCCGGCGCGGGATTGGTCGGCATTTCCTCGAGGACGGGGAAGACCGGGAATCCTTCGTTGTTGGATTCGACGATGCGGGTGCCGGAGTCGGGAATGCCGAAGGCGTCCGCTGGTCCGGGGACGCCGAAGGAGATCAGCACCTGCAGCATGAGCGGGAGCATCACCCAATACAAGAGGGCGAGACCGGCCGCGGTCAGAATGGCGCTTCCGGGGATCAGGAAGTAGACGAAACGTTTCTCTTGGTTGTAGAGCCCGGGTTCTACGAACTTCCAGCTCTGCCAGAGAATCCAGGGCGCGGAGATGACCGCGGCGAAGATGAAACTCAGTTTCAGATCGGTGGTCAGGACTTCGGCCGGTCCGAGTGCCTGAAGTCTTGCGGGAAGTCCATTGGCTTCCATCGCCCGCAGAGCCGGCAGGACCAGGATGCTTCGGATCGAAGCGGCGAAGAAGAACAGCAGCACCGACAGCGGCAGCGGGACGATCGCCGCGAGGATCAGCCGTTTTCGGAGCTCTTCGAGATGATCACCGAAGCTCATCAGTCCCTGAAGATGTTGCGGCAGCGGCATGTTTCGTGATTCTAGTGCGACAGCCCCTATAGAGGCGAGGTCTCAGGCGGTGAGAATCAGGGGATGTCGATATCGAAGAACCGAGCCGCGTTCTGGTCCAGTAGCGATTCGAACGCATCTGGCTGCCGTCCACGCCGTGTGGCAAGAAACGCTGCGGTGCAACCCACGAATTTCGGCTCGTTGGGGCGAGTGGTTCGATGTGGTTCGGGGGTGAGGAAGGGGGCGTCGGTTTCCACCATGATCCGGTCGTCAGGAACCAGATCGCTCGCGGAGGCGACCTCGGTGGCATTGGGGAAGGTGACGATGCCGGTAAAGGAGATCCAGGCGCCAAAGTCGAGGACCGCTCGAGCGTCGGCTTCGTTCCCCGTAAAACAATGGAAGACGAAGCGGTCGTTGGGGAGTGATGACGCCTCCAGCACGGGCAGGAGATCCTCGAATGCCTTGCGGCAGTGGATGACCACCGGCTTCTGGAGCCCCTCGGAGGACCAGGTCTCGATTTTGGCGAGTTGGTCTTCGAGCACCTGGCGCTGCAGGCTGCGATCGGGTTGGTCGTAGTGGTGATCGAGGCCGAGTTCGCCCCAGGCCACGCATTTCGGATGGCGGGCTGCGGCCAGCATGGCATCCCAGTCGATGGGGCGATCGCTGTAGAGAGGATGGACGCCGGCGGAACACCAGATCTCGGGATGAGCATCCGCGAGTGCAGTGAGCCCGGGAAGCCCATCCGTGGTGGTCGCGATCGAGATGCAGCCTCGGACGCCGGCGGCCTTGGCATCCGCGAGGACGCGATCAATCCGCCCTTCGAAGCAGTCGAAGGTGAGATGGCAATGGGTGTCGAACATGCGACGTTGAGGATACGCAGACGCCGCCATGTTTGTCGATGGGCGGCGACGCGAAGCCGGACAAGGATCGACGACGTTCCGTTCGGCCGTCAGGGGTTCAGGTAGAATCGGCTCGATGCGCCCCGGGCCGCATCATCGATCGAGCAACCATCGGAAACCGAGTCGATGTCAGAAACCCAGAACGCACCGAGCACCCCCGTCAAACTCAAGAAGGAGCTGAATCTCTTCGGCGTCTTCGCGGTCGCGATCGGAACCACACTCAGTGCGGGTTTCTTTCTCCTACCGGGTCTTGCCTACCAACAGGCGGGCCCAGCGGTCATTTTGAGTTACCTGATCGCAGCCGCGATCATGGTCGCCCCGACCCTCTGCATCGTGGAACTCGCGACCGCCATGCCCAAGGCGGGTGGAACCTACTTCTTCCTCGACCGGAGTCTGGGCCCGCTTTGGGGCACGATCGGCGGCCTCGGAACTTGGCTGGCGCTGACCCTCAAGTCTGCGTTCGCGCTGATCGGCATGGGTGCGTATATCTCGCTTTACGTCGACCTTGGAGAGAAGGGGATCCTCTGGGTCGCCGTCGGATTGGCGGCGCTTTTCGGCGGCATCAACTTCTTCGGTGCCAAAGCATCCACTCGGTTCCAGGTGGTCTTGGTGATCGGCGTCCTGACGATTCTCACGTGGTTTCTCGCGCAGGGCGTGCCGAGCATCGACACCACTCGATTCAAGGCTTTCTTTTCTAAGGGCTTCGGTTCGATTCTTTCGACCGCCGGACTCGTCTTCATCTCTTATGTCGGTGTGACGAAGGTTGCGAGCATTGCCGAGGAGGTCAAGAACCCGGAGCGCAATCTCCCGCGGGGGATTCTCTTGGCGCTTGGATGCGCGGTGGCCATCTACATCCTCGGGCTGGCGGTGATGGTCGGTGTCAATGATCCGGCGGAATTCGCGAAGCCGAGCCTCCACCCAGTCGCAGATGCGGGATTTGCCATCGCTGGTCCGGTTGGGCAGATCTTGGTGACTTGTGCGGCCTTGTTTGCATTCATGGCCGTCGCCAACGCCGGCATTCTCAGTTCGTCTCGATATCCACTCGCCATGAGCCGGGACCACTTGCTTCCGAGTGGTTTTCGCGGCTTGAATCGATTTGGTGCGCCGGGCCTGGCCCTGCTGGTGACCGTCGGCTCGATCATCTTTTACATCTTCGCACTCGACATCATGTCGATCGCGAAATACGCGAGTGCGTTCCAGCTGCTGATGTTTGCGATGCTCTCGATGTCGGTGGTGGTGATGCGGGAGAGCGGTCTGAAGTCGTACGACCCGAGTTTTCGAACGCCTCTATATCCATGGCTTCCGCTTCTCGGGTTGCTGGGCCCGTGCTGGCTCATTCTGGAGATGGGCCCGACGCCGAGCATCTTCGCATTCGGGCTGGTCATCGTTGGCGTGGTGTGGTTCTTCGGATATGCGGCGCCACGAGTTCGTCGAGGCGGGGCGATCTACCACGTCTTTGAACGGTTGGGCCAGCGGCGCTTCGACGGCCTCGATATCGAACTTCGCGGCATCATGAAGGATCGCGGACTTCGTGCCAGCGATCCGTTTGATGAAGTCGTCGTGACTGCGGAGATCATGGAGGCGGGGGAGGATGCCGACTTCGAGACCATCACGCAACGGGCTGCCGAGCGTCTCTCGCCGTTGGTCGAACTGGATGTGACCAAGATCGCCACGCAGTTCCTCGAAGGCACTCGAGTCGGCGCGACGCCCGTGACCCGTGGCGTGGCGCTTCCTCATCTCCGACTTCCGGGCATCTCTCGCCCGTACCTCGTCGTCGTGCGTTCCCGTCGCGGATTGAAGATCGACGTCGGTGACGCGTTGCCGTCATCGACCACGCATCGTGATGTGCACGCGGTGTTCTTCTTGGTGAGCCCCGCGGAGGACCCGGCGTTGCATCTTCGGATTCTGGCTCAGTTGGCGGGGTGCGTCGAGCAGCGGGGATTCCAGGACGAGTGGATCTCGGCCCGGAGTCACCAGGCATTGCGGGAGGTTCTCCTTCGAGACGATCGGTATCTCTCGCTGGTCCTCGAACCAGGTTCCGCGGCGACGGCCCTCTCCGGGAAGAAAATCCGAGACATTGGTTTTCCGACCGGATCTCTGGTGGCGCTGGTTCGTCGTGGGAGCCGGACTTTGGTTCCGAGCGGAAATCTTGAACTGGAATCCGGGGATCGGCTCACCGTGATCGGCGACGAGGCAGGGATTTCCTTGCTGAAGGCGACCTACGTCAAAGCCCCTGATTCACCCGCGGACTGACCAATCGGAGGCGCTCGGAAGACCGGACCGCAACTTGCGGAGGCCGTGATTCGGGGCCTTCCGCGGTCGATATGTGGGCTTGAAAACCCGATTATCAGCCCAAAAAGGCATATTATCTCAAAAATGCGGCGGCTGGACCGATCCCGACGGGGCGGGCCTCCGTGGCCGTGATCCCGGCGATACCTTCACGGACCTCCATTCGGCGGTCCGGATCGGGTCGGTTTCAGGGTCGGATCAACGATCGTAGAGGGCGAGGGTGGCGAGCCCCAAAGGGCACCTCGCTGCGGAGCCAAGGGGCCACCAGAATTGGATCTTCATTCGTGTCGGACGCTGCCTCACGCCGATGTTCAGTGCCTTCGAACCGTCGATCTTGGGGGTCGGCGGCGACTCAAAATAGTCGGTCGAAGAATGGCCTCCGTTGACCCTGGATAACGGTCGTCGCTACTATGGAAGGTCTGACTTCGTGAAAAAAGGAACGAAGTTTGTCACTCGTTCGTCCTCTTTCACTTGGCGCCGCCTGCACTCGACCCACGGACTTCTCTTTCGATGAGCAGATTCCTCTTTCCCCGTTGGAGTAATGCACTCCTTCCAGCCCTTGTGGTGGTCGGTGCGCTGCTGCCGCTCTACGTCGTGATGTTCGTGGCGTACGGCTTCAGTCCCAAGACACTCGAGGTGGGTTACCAACCGACGCAACCGGTGCCATTCAGTCACGCGCTTCATGCCGGCGAACTTGGCATGGACTGTCGCTACTGCCACAACACGGTGGAGTCCGCGGCGCATGCTGCAGTGCCGCCTACGCAGACCTGCATGAACTGCCACACCGCGATCCGACCCGAGAGCAGGAAGCTGGCTCCGATCAAGCAGAGTTACGAGAGCGGTCTTCCGGTCGAATGGATCTGGGTGAACCGCATCGCCGACTACGCCTACTTCAACCATGCCGCACACGTGAATCGTGGTGTTGGCTGTGTCGAGTGCCACGGGAGAATCGACCAGATGGAGGTCGTGACCCGTCACGAGATGCTTTCGATGGGATGGTGCCTCGAATGTCACCGGAACCCCGTTGACAATCTTCGTCCCGTCTCCGAGATCACCAACCTTGCCTACGACCAGCGGACTGAGTTGACCTACGAAGAACGGGTCGCGCTCAAGGATCTCTATCACATCAACCCTTCGGAAAACTGCTCGACATGTCATCGCTGAACCCTGGCGAGGAACGTCCCGAGATCTCCGGTTGCGGCAGCGACCTTCCGTCGGCGGAGCCGTCACGACGCGCCTACTGGCGCAGTCTCGACGATCTTCAGAACACCGACGAATTCCGGGCTTGGATGCACCGTGAGTTTCCTGCGGACGCCGACCTTCTCGAAGGTGAGGACCGCCGTCACTTCATGAAGGTGATGGGGGCCTCGTTTGCGCTGGCTGGATTCGGCGTCGCAGCCTGCCGTCGGATTCCCGAAACGCACATCGTTCCCTACGCCGCGCGTCCGGCCGGACGAATTCCCGGCAGTCCGGTTCACTTCGCGTCCGCGTGCGAGCGGGGCGGCGTGGCACAGGGTCTGCTGATCAAAAGCATCGACGGTCGTCCGATCAAGCTCGAGGGCAATGCAGCGCACTCGACCAACATGGGCGCGTGCGACCCCATCACGCAGAGTGGAATCCTGCAGGCATACGACCCGGAGCGGAGTCGTGAGGTCCATCAGGACGGGAAGCCCGCGGACGCTGCGGCGTTCAAGACGTGGGCGGACCAGCGATTTGGAATCGATCTTCGCAAGGCTGGCGGCGCCGGTCTCGCGGTGCTGGCCGAAGCCAGTGGAAGTCCGAGCATGGATCGCATGCGAGCAGAGTTCAAGTCGGCCTTTCCGAAGGCGACATGGCACGAATGGGAGGCGATCACCGGCGACGAGGAACGTGCCGGAACCGAGATTGCCTTCGGCAGTTCCCAACGCGTCCACGCGATGCTCGATCAGGCCAACGTCGTGGTCTGCCTCGATGCCGACCCGCTGTCCACGCATGCCGCCGCAAATCGCCTCGCTCGCGACTGGGCATCGAAGCGTCGACTCGACGCCTCGGATCCCGCGCATCAGGAGATGAGTCGCGTCTACGCCGTCGAAGGCGTGTTGTCGGTCACTGGCATGAACGCCGATGATCGACTGGTGGTTCGCAGCGGCGATGTCGGCGCCGTCGCCGCCTCGCTCGCCGGGGCGCTCGGCGTCTCGATGAACGGGCTGGACGAACTCGCGGGAACCGTCTCGCTGGAAGGCCGGAACGCCAAGGTCTTTGACGCCATGGTTCGTGATCTCAAGGCCAACGGCGGCGCGTGCGTGGTGATCGTCGGCGAGGGGCAGCCTCCCGCGGTTCACGCGATGGCCGCCGCGATCAATGCCGCGCTCGGCAACGTCGGCAAGACCGTTCAGTACACCGAAGATCCGCACCCGAGTCGTATGGCGTCGATCTCGACGCTGGTGAAATCACTGAACGCGGGGGCGGTCGAAACGCTCGTGCTGATCGGCGGCAACCCGGTCTACGACGCGCCCGTCGACCTCGACTTCGCCACGGCCATGGGCAAGGCGAAGGAACGGGTTCATCTCTCCCTCTACGCCAATGCGACTTCCAAGGCTTCGGTCTGGCATCTCCCGCGGGCGCACTGGATCGAGAGCTGGGGCGATGTGAGGGCGTATGACGGCACGATCTCCGTGGTGCAGCCGCTCATCCAGCCAATGATGCCGCTCGAGCAGCAGGGTTGGAGTTCGATCGAACTTCTGGCCACGCTCGCCGGCACGGAACCGAAGGAGGGCTACTCCATTGTCCGTGCCACCGAAGCCTCACGTTCCGGAACCACCGGTACAACGTTTGAAGCGCACTGGCGGACGGTCCTCGACACCGGCCTGATCGAGGGCACGGCGACTCCGGTCTCCTCGACCCGGATCGAGAATGGTCGGATCGCTGATGCGGTCAAGGCGTTCGCAGTCGATCGAAAGGCCGTCGCGGCCGACGACCTCGAGTTGGTCTTCAACACCGACGCCCGAGTCTACGACGGCCGCTTCGCGAATCTCGGCTGGCTGCAGGAACTTCCGGACAGCATCACCAAGATCACTTGGGACAACGCGGTGTTGATCAGTCCGTCGCTTTACAAGGCCCGCGGATTGAAGATCGGCGACGTCGTCTCGATCAAGGTTGGGGATCAGTCCATCGAGGCCATCGAGGCCGCGGTGTTCCCCGTTCCGGGGATGAGCGGACAGACGATGGCGATCTCGCTCGGATGGGGGCAGGGGCCCGACTCGGGATCGATCGCCGACGGTGCGGGATTCGACGCCTATCCGATCCGAACCACGAAGAACGCCTGGATCGCCACGGGGGCGACCATGTCTCCGACCGGCGGTCGATACGCCTTCGCTCAGACTCAGGATCACGGTGCGATGGACGCGTTGATTCCTGATGTGCCGCTCGGCAGCATTCAGGAACGTCTTCCTTCCATCGTGCGGGAGACCACGCTCGACGACTATCGAAGTCATCCCGACTTCGCGCAGCATCGGGTTCACGTGGCCCATCGGCTCAGCCTCTGGGAAGAGACCAACCTCGACGGCGCCCGCTTCAAGTGGGGCATGTCGATTGACCTCAACACCTGCACCGGCTGCAGCGCGTGCGTCACGGCCTGCCAGGCCGAGAACAACGTGCCAGTGGTCGGCAAGGACCAGATTGCTCGTGGTCGGGAGATGCACTGGATTCGCGTCGACCGGTACTTCAAGGGTGATGATCCGGCCGCGCCGGAAGCGGTCTTCGTGCAGCCGGTCACCTGCATGCAGTGCGAGAACGCGCCGTGCGAGCAGGTCTGCCCTGTCGCCGCGACCCTCCATGACAAGGACGGCTTGAACGTGATGGTCTACAACCGGTGCATCGGCACCCGGTACTGCAGCAACAACTGCCCCTACAAGGTTCGCCGGTTCAACTGGTTCGACTACTGGCGTCGCGATCCCATTCGCGAACAGGAAGGCCTGTTTGCGGTCAAGCCAGACTACTACATGTCCGACGGTCCGAACCAGTGGCGCCGGATGCAGATGAACCCCGAAGTGACGGTTCGCAACCGCGGCGTCATGGAGAAGTGCTCGTTCTGCGTGCAGCGAATCAACGAGGCCAAGATCGAGTACAAGAACGAATGGGCGCAGGCTGGCGGCACGGCGTCGAGCCCCGATTGGTCGATTCCGGACGGGGTCATCAAGACCGCGTGCGAGCAGGCCTGCCCGACCGGGGCCATCGTGTTCGGCGACCTCGCCGACACGAAATCCAACGTGACCAGACTTCAACAGAAGAAGGTCTCGTATCAGTTGCTGGAAGAACTCAACACCAAGCCCAGGCTCCGATACCTCGCCAAGGTGACGAACCCCGGCGTACCCCGCGCCAGTGGCGGGAACGGTCATCAGGACAGTCACTCGGACGCGGCTGCCGGCGAACACGCCGCTGCGTCGACCATCGCTGAGGAAGTTCGATCATGAGCTCGATCAGAGCCGACCAGGTCGGCGGACGCATCGTCGACAACACCACCGAGGTCCCGGGAACCCGGGCGCCGCTGGTATTGAACATGACCACTTTCGGTCAGGTGACCGCTCAGGTCGCCAAGGTCAGCGAAGCCGGCCGCGCCCCACTCGCGTGGTACGTGGCATTCGCCGGGAGTCTCGGACTCCTCGGCCTGCTCGGGGTCTGCGTGCTCTACCTCATCTTCACCGGCGTCGGTGTGTGGGGTCTGAACACGCCGGTCGCTTGGGCGTACGACATTACGAACTTCGTGTTCTGGGTCGGCATCGGTCACGCCGGAACGCTGATTTCCGCGATTCTCTTCCTCTTCCGACAGAAATGGCGGACGGGTATCAACCGGTTCGCGGAGGCGATGACGATCTTCGCCGTGATGTGTGCGGGCATCTTCCCGGGCATCCACGTCGGGCGGGTTTGGGTGGTGTACTGGCTCTTTCCGCTTCCCAACCAGATGGAGATGTGGCCGCAGTTCCGCAGCCCGCTGCTCTGGGACGTGTTCGCGGTGGGCACCTACTTCACCGTTTCGCTGCTCTTCTGGTACACGGGCCTTATCCCCGATCTCGCCACGCTTCGTGATCGCGCCAAGGGGCGACTCCAACAGGTCGCCTACGGTCTCTTCGCCCTCGGATGGCGGGGAAGCAATCGCCACTGGCACCGGTACGAGCGGGCCTACCTGCTCCTCGCCGCTCTTTCGACGCCGCTGGTGCTTTCGGTTCACTCGGTGGTGTCCTTCGACTTCGCCGTGAGTCAGCTCCCCGGCTGGCATACCACCATTTTCCCGCCCTACTTCGTCGCGGGTGCGATCTTCTCCGGGTTCGCGATGGTGGTGACCCTCGCGGTCCCCGCCCGCGAGATGTTCGGACTCAAGAACCTCATCACGCTCCGTCACCTCGACAACATGAACAAGGTCATTCTGGTGACCGGAAGCATGGTCGGGTACGCGTACTCGATGGAATTCTTCATCGCCTGGTACTCCGGCGCGCTCTACGAGAAATTCGCGTTCGTGAACCGGGCGTTCGGTCAGTACTGGTGGGCCTACCTGCTGATGGTGAGTTGCAATGTCATCACGCCGCAGTTGTTCTGGTTCAAGGCCATCCGGACCAGCATTCCGCTGATGTTCTTCCTCAGTCTCGTGGTGAACGTGGGCATGTGGTTCGAACGGTTCGTGATCATTGTGAGTTCACTGGCCAACGATTTCCTCCCCAGTTCATGGGAGTTCTTCACGCCGACCTGGGTGGACATCGGAACCATGGCCGGCGCGTTCGGTCTGTTCTTCACCCTGTTCCTGCTGTTCTGCCGCTTCCTTCCCATGATCGCCATGGCTGAAGTGAAGATGGTGATGCCCGCCGCCAACGCTCATCATGATGAGGACGGGCACCATCACGGCACTCCCGCGCCCGCGACTGGAGGCCCGTCGTGACCACGTTTGAAACATCAGTCCCAGCCATCGAACCGACGGGCTCCCTTTCCGACTCGGTCAAAATCCACGGTCTGCTGGCGGAATTCGAAACCCCCGGCGACATTCTGAAGGCCGCCGAGCAGGTTCGTCAGGCGGGATACCGCTGGTGGGACTGCTGCACGCCGTTCCCGGTGCACGGGCTCGACCGCGCCATGGGAATCAAGCCGACGATTCTGCCGATCATGGTCTTCTTTGCTGGGCTCACCGGTCTGATCGCCGCATTCGTGTTGCAGGCGTTCACCAACTCGAGCGGCATGTCGGTGTGGGCGATGGTCTGGGTGACGGGGTATCCCTATCTCATCTCGGGCAAGCCGCTGCTCTCGATTCCGGCGTTCATCCCCGTGATATTCGAACTCACCATCCTGTTCGCAGCCCTGACCAGCGTGTTCGGCATGTTGACGATGAACGGTCTGCCTCGGCTGAATCATCCGCTGTTGGGCAATGATCGATTCCGGCGAGCCACCGACGATCGGTTTTACATCGTCATCGAGGCTCGTGATCCCAAGTTCTTCCGCACCCGGACCGAGGCATTCCTCGAATCGCTCGGGGCCGTCGCCGTCGAGGAGGTTCAGGACTGATGCCACGTCTCATCGTCTATAGCGTGATGGTTCTTCTGATGGTGGCGCTCATTCCGCCGGTGGTGGCCGCCCGCGTGCGTGCGACGCCGTCCGAGGGTCGCCCCATCCATATCATCCAGGACATGGACATCCAGGCGAAGTTCAAGGCGCAGTCGAAGAATCCGATCTACGCGGACCAGCGTGCGATGCGTCCCGAAGTCGTCGGCGCGGTCGCCCGCGGCGAGACCTTCCTTGATCCGCATCTCCGCAACGGCGTGGTCGACGGGGGCTGGGCAACATCGCTTCCCGAGGCGGTCAAGCTCGCTCGGAAGACGGTCGAGAGAGGGCAGCAGCGGTACAACATTTACTGTGCGCCATGCCATGGGTGGAACGGCACCGGGAAGGGTCCCGTGAATCAGCGGGCACTCAGTCTCATGAACAACGCCGACGGCCCTCCCGACGGGACCAGCTGGACGCAGGCTCGGAATCTCCATGATCCGGGTTGGAGCGAGCAGCCGATTGGCCAGATCTTCAACACGATTACCAACGGCAAGAATTCAATGGCGGGCTACGGCTCGCAGGTCACCGTCGAGGACCGCTGGGCGATCGCCCTCTACGTGAAGGCCCTGCAACGAAGTCAGAACGCAACGATGCAGGACGTCCCCGCCGATCAGCGGGCGGAGTTGAACCGATGAGCAGCATCCACGTCGCCAAACCGGACCTCTCCGAAGGCAACGTTCGGCTCGGCACCGCCGGCCTGGGCGTTCAACAGGGTGCGGGCCTGGTCGGCATCATCGGCCTGGTCGCCAGCGCGGTAATCGGATTCGGTGGAATGTTCGGCACCACGCCCACGTTCCTGATGAAGAGTTGGACGCAGAACTACATGTTCGTGCTGGCCATCTCGCTCGGGGCGCTCTTCTTCGTGTTCATCCAGCATCTGACGCGGGCTGGTTGGAGCACCACCATCCGTCGTCCCGCGGAACTGATCGCGGCCAACCTGAAGTGGGCGTGGGTCGGGCTCATCCCCTTCGCCGCGCTCTGGTTCTCCGGCGGCAGTCATGTCGAAGGCAGCGACGCCGCTCATTCGAACTGGGGCCCGGGCGTACTCTTCCCCTGGGCGGATCTGGAGGCGCTCAAGGCGCATCACCCCGCGGAGCACGACATCGTCGCCGCGAAGTCCGCCTATCTGAACGCCACGTTCTTCTGGATCCGGGCGATCATCTACGTCACGTTCTGGGGCGTGGTCTCCACTTGGTTCCTCAGGACCAGCATCGCCCAGGACGCGACCGGCGATATCCGGCTCACCGAGAAGATGCAGAAGTGGTCAGGACCCATCGCGATTGGTTTCGGACTGACCATCACCTTTGCGGCCTTCGACTGGATCATGTCTCTGAGCCCTGCGTGGTTCAGCACGATGTTCGGCGTCTACTTCTTCTGTGGTTGCTGCACCTGCGGGTTCTCGGTGCTGATCATCGCGGTTCTCCGACTCCAGTCCTTCGGTCGATTGAAGCAGGTCGTGAATCGCGAGCATTATCAGGACATGGGCAAGCTTCTCTTCGCCTTCGGGATGATCTTCTGGGCGTACATCGGATTCAGTCAGTACATGCTGATCTGGTACGCCAACATTCCCGAGGAAACGGGTTGGTTCCTCGGCCGTCAGATCGGTGGATGGGGGACGCTCTCGTTCGTCCTGCTCTTCGGTCACTTCGTCGTACCGTTCGTCGCGCTGATCTCCAAATGGACCAAGCGTCTTTCGTGGTATCTCCTCGCCGCCGCGATCTGGATGTTGTTCTTCGGGTGGTTCGACCTCTACTGGCTCATCATGCCCGAGGTTCCGGCGGACGCCATGACCGCCAAGACCTACATGGAGGTCGTCGAAGCCCATGCCGACGCCTCGACCCATATCTTCAATCCCCTCAACTTCACAATGCTCGCCGGAGTTGGCGGCATTTACCTCTGGATGACCATCCGTCGCATGCGGGGGTCAACCTTGCTCGCTATTCGAGATCCCCGACTCCACGAAGGTCTTTCCTTCGAAAACCAATGAGTCTCGCCGGCTCGATCGATTTTCCGGTCCGGAACCACTGACATGAGTGAACACAGCACCGATCCCGAACTCCTGAACCTGGGTCTTCCCGAAGATGACCCCGAACCTGGCGTCACCTGGTTCATCTCGCTGGTCAGCGTGGTGCTCATGGTGATCACGGTGCTCGCTTCGGTCGCGATGTACTTCGCCTTCGTAGAGGGAGAAGTCGACCGAAAGATCGTCGATCAGCCCGCGGTCGAACTGCAGGAACTGCGGCTCGCCCAGCAGGAACAGCTCACCGAGTATCAGAACTACGAGATCGAGGACGCCGAAGGCAACAAGTTGAGTCGGATCCGGATCCCCGTCAGCCGTGCAATGGAACTCGTGGTGGCCGACGCCCGTGCCTCGGCCGACGCCGCCAAGTCCGATGACGCAGGAGCACTCGTCAGCCGATGATCGAACGCACCGTTCCATCCCGACTCACCCGCCTCGTGAACGACTTCAACGTCGGGGCTCGAACGCCGCGTGGTCTCCTCGGCCGTCTCGCGACGGTTGCGGCGTTGGCGTTGGTTGGAACGATTGCTTCGGCTCAGGATCCTGAATTCAATGCCGACGTGCCGCCCGAACTCGTCGGGGTCGACATCATCGAGCATCTGGACGAGGCCCTTCCGCTCGACCTCGTCTTCACCGACGAAGATGGCCGACAGATCAGGCTCGGCGATCTTCTCGACGGCACGCGACCGGCGATCCTGCAGATGGGGTACTTCAAGTGCCCGATGCTCTGCAATCTTGTGCTCAACGAGACGATGGACGGGCTCACCGGAGTCGACGACCTATCCGCAGGCACGGACTTCGACCTGATCGCGGTGAGCGTCAATCCTCGGGAGAGTCACGAGCTCGCGAAAATCAAGAAGGAGGGGTACCTCCTGGAATACAACCGCTCCGGCGCGTCGAAGGGATTCCACTTCCTGACCGGGACGGCGGAGAACACGCGTGCCCTCGCCGACGCCGTCGGGTTTAAGTATCGACTCCAGGACGACGGCGAGTACGCCCACGCCGCCGCGCTCTTCATCATCACTCCCGACGGCCGGATCTCTCGATATCTCTACGGAGTCCGATACGAGCCGGACACGCTCCGATTTGCCTTGATGGAAGGTGCCGAAGGCCGCATCGGTTCGACCTTGGAACGTTTCATTCTCTGGTGCCACGTCTACGACCCGACTTCGGGGTCGTACCACCTGCTCGCCTTCCGGGTGATGCAGTTGGGCGGACTGGTCACCCTGCTCGTGATGGTGGTCGGCGTCGGCCTGCTCTGGATCCGCGATCGCAGAAGCACGCTCGCCGTCGGTTCGACCGATCAGACCGCTTCGACGGGAGCCACTCCTTGATCGATCTCTTCTCGCAGTTCCTCCGGTCTTTGCGATCGGATTCCATGATCTCTCGTCGCGTCGAACTTCTTCGACCCGGCAATGTCCCGAGCCAGCCATGATCGACTTGATCGACCTTTCCTCGACCCTCGCCAATCTCGTCTCGAACACGGTCCTCGCCCTGCAGGATGCCGCGACGTCCACCGCGACGTCCACCGCGGCCGCCGCGACCACTCTGGTGGAGCCCGTCGTCGAGCAACGTGAACTCACTGGGGATTTCTGGCTTCCTCAGGCGTCGAGCACGCTCGCGCCGGCGACCGACTTCGCGTTCCACGCGATCACCTGGCTGAGCTACGTGTTCTTCTTCGCGATCACGTTCGTGCTGGTCTACCTCACGTGGAAGTATCGACAGCGCGGTACCGAAGTCAAGTACGACGCCGATGCCCCGGTCCACAACACACCGCTCGAAGTGGGCTGGACGGTGATCCCGCTGCTTCTCGTGATCGCGATCTTCTTCATGGGCTTCAAGGGCTACCTCGATCTCTCGACGCCTCCCAAGAACGCCTACGAGATCAATGTGACCGCGGCCCAGTGGTCTTGGAACTTCAAGTATCCCAATGGCGCGACCAGCAACAATCTGGTGGTTCCTGCAGGCCAGCCCGTCAAGCTCGTGATGCGTTCCAACGACGTACTTCACAGCCTCTTCATTCCCGATTTCCGAGTCAAGCAGGATGTCGTGCCGGGGCGTTACTCGTACCTCTGGTTCCAGGCCGACGAGCCCACGGGCATTGTTCCTGAAGACCAGATGCCGACGACGGCGACGGGGCACTACCTGTTCTGCACCGAATATTGCGGTACCGACCACTCCAACATGCATCGCAAGGTCTTCGTACTCAACGAAGAGGATTTCAAGGAATGGGAAGAGACCCAGGCCCGTTGGCTCGACGAGGTTCCCGACGAAGAGCTTTACTCCATCGCTGGCCCGAAGCTTTATCTTCGCTGCTCCAACTGCCACTCGATCGACGGATCCGCGGGGACCGGCCCATCGTGGGGCAACCAGACCTCAGGCTCCATCGCCGGACTCGGGACTCTCTGGACTCGAGCCTCGGAGGGCACGTCGCCGATCGACGGTGGAACCCGCGACAACGGTGGTTCGACACTGGCTGACTACATCGGTCCCGGCAAGCTCTACGAGACGCCCGAGGACTACATCCGCGAGTCGATCTACAACCCGGGCGCCCTTCTGGTCTCGGGATACGGTCCGAACATGCCGCACTTCAAGGGGCAATTGAACGACCGAGCAATCGACGCGATCATTGGAATGATGAAACAACTGGACCAGTTCGATGCCAAGGGCCGCTTCGTCGGCAAGGCCGCGAACTGACCGTGAAGCCTTCTTCGTCGGCCGGGGTGGTCGACACGTTCGAAATCATGCGGATCGCCATTCGTTCGACGGTCCGATTCCGAAGCACCCCCCTCGTTCTTCGAGGCGAAACACCGCGATCCACGGATCGCATCACTTGCTGCAGAGATTCGTCATGACCATGCTCGACGCAACCCAACTCGACGACGCCAACACCGAACCTGAGGTGGACAACTACCTCACCTACACCCGGGGGTTCCTCTCGTGGGCCCTCACGCTTGATCACAAGCGGATCGGGGTCATGTATTTGGTTTCGGTACTCGGTTCGTTCCTGGTCGGAGGCATCTTCGCCCTGCTGGTTCGAACAGAACTCCTCACCCCTGGGCCGACCATCCCGGGCGTCGACGCGAACCTCTACAACCAGTTCTTTACGCTCCATGGCGCGATCATGGTGTTCTTGGTGATTATTCCATCTATTCCCGCGGCGCTCGGCAACTTCGTGCTGCCGATCATGCTGGGGGCGAAGGATGTCGCATTCCCTCGGCTGAACCTCTGTAGTTACTACCTCTGGATCATCGGTGCCATCTGTGCGGTGGTCTCGCTCACGGTCGGTGGTTTTGACACTGGATGGACTTTCTACACGCCGTATTCGACGACCACTTCCGCGGGCGGCGTCATCCCGGTAGTGACCGGCGTCTTCATCCTGGGCTTCAGTTCGATCTTCACGGGCATGAACTTCGTGGTGACCATCCACAAGCTTCGCCCGCCCGGGATGACTTGGTTCAGGATGCCGCTGCTCCTCTGGGCGCTCTACGCGACGGCCTTGATCCAGGTCCTCGCGACGCCAGTCCTCGCGATCACGCTGCTCATGCTGATCGTGGAGCGAGTCTTCATGATCGGCCTGTTCGATCCGGCGATGGGTGGAGACCCGGTGCTGTTCCAGCACTTCTTCTGGTTCTATTCGCACCCTGCCGTCTACATCATGATTCTGCCCGCGATGGGCATCATCTCGGAGATCATCTCCGTCCACTCCCACCGGCACATCTTCGGATACCGGTTCATCGCCTTCAGTTCGGTGGCGATCGCGATCTTCTCGTTCCTGGTCTGGGGACACCACATGTTCACCTCCGGCCAGAGCCCGCTGATGAACGTCGTCTTTTCGTTGATCACCTTCTCGGTAGCGATTCCATCCGCGATCAAGATTTTCAACTGGATGGCCACGCTCTATCGAGGTTCGATCAGCATCAACACCCCGATGCTCTACGGGCTCGGTTTTATCTTCCTGTTCACCATCGGCGGACTCACCGGTCTCCATCTTGGAACTCTGAATACCGACATCCATCTTCACGACACCTACTTTGTGGTCGCCCACTTCCATTACGTGATGATGGGATCCGCCCTGATTGCGATGGTCGGTGGTCTTCACCACTGGTGGCCGAAGATGTTCGGACGCATGTACAACGAACGTCATGGGATCATCGGATTCATATTGGTATTCGTGGGCTTCAATGTGACGTTCTTCACGCAGTTCATGCTCGGCAGCCACGGCATGCCGCGACGATATTACGACTACCCCTCCGAGTTTCAGATCTACCACGTGATCTCGACCATCGGGTCGTACATCATGGCGGCCGGGTTCTTCTGGACCCTTTACCTTCTTGTGCAGTCGCTCTTCTCAGGGAAAATCGCCCCCGCGAATCCTTGGGGCGGTCGAAGCCTGGAATGGCAGTGCTCGTCACCGCCGCCGCATGACAACTTCAAGACGACTCCCTCGGTCGGCGATTGCTACGACTTCAGCGTCGTGCGTTGGAGCGAGGAAGAGGGCGGCTACGTCGTCGATCGTGACGATCAGGCCGCTTCGAAACCGGATCACTGAACCTATAGGGCGTCCGCCGGGCGGGCGCTCATGTATTTCGCACCCCTTCGGGGACCTCGGGAACTCGTCCCGATCCTCTTGTTTCTCTTCGGGAGCCTTTCGGATGACCTCCATCCCGGCCAATCCCTCAGACCATGCCGATGACCACGGTCACGATGACCATGATCATCCGCATGATCCGAACCTCGCCCATCACTTCGACTCCATGGAACAGCAAATGGATTCGGGGAAGTTGGGGATGTGGTTATTTCTCGCCACCGAAGTCCTCTTCTTCGGCGGCTTGTTCGCCGCCTACGCGGTCCTTCGCGCCCGGAACCCCGAGGTCTTTTCCTACGCGAGTCACTATCTCGACACGATGATGGGCGGGATCAATACCTGTGTCCTTATCCTTTCCAGCCTGACCATGGCCCTCGCGGTTCGCTTCGCGCAGGAAGGGCGGAAGACGCTTCTGATCATCTGCCTCTGGCTCACCATGGGTGGCGCAGTCGGCTTCCTGGTCATCAAGTACTTCGAGTACTCCCACAAGATCCACGATCATCTGGTCTGGGGCGGGACCTTCTATGAGCCGGTCGACGAAGCTCAGAAGGCGCTGCTCGCGACTCCACTGGTCGCGCTGGACGCTCCCCTGGTCGATGGTCCGAAGGAAGCCAACGCGAGCGAGGCTCGATCGATCGCGTTGGCCCAGATCGTGAACCAGCCCGAGGAGCCGGCGTCCAGCATCAAGACGGCGATCCTCGGACCGGCCGGACTCTCCGCGGGCCCGGCGGCGGCGGAGGCTGCGATCGAGAATGAGGAGAGCGAAGGTCATTCGGCGGCGGGGCATCTCGGAGATCCGGAGATGCCGGTCGGGACCCATCTGTTCTTCGGAATCTACTTCTGCATGACCGGGCTTCACGGAATTCACGTGATCATCGGCATGGGGGTGATCGGCTGGCTGATTTGGCGGTCTCATCGCGGTGAATTCGGTCCGAAGTACTTCACGCCGGTGGACCTCGGTGGGTTGTACTGGCACATCGTCGACCTGATCTGGATCTTCTTGTTTCCGCTCTTCTACCTGATTCACTGAGCCAGGCGCCGGAAGGCCAACTCCTTACTTCAGACCCGGACGATCATCGTCCCGAAACGAGTCAAGAACATGTCCCACGAAACCACCGCTGATCATGTTGATCATGTTGATCATGTTGATCATGCAGATCATGCTGACCACGACCATGGCCTTGGGCACATCGTGAGTTACGGCGTCCTCTTCGGTACCGGTTCAATTCTGGTGCTGATGACCGCCATCACCGTTGCCGTCACGTACATCGACGCCGGCGAGATGAACATGCCGATCGCACTTGGGATCGCGGGGGTCAAGGCGACATTGGTCGCGTTGTTCTTCATGCATCTTCGCTGGGATCGACCGTTCAACGGACTCGTCCTCGTGGCCTCGATCGTATTCGCGGTGCTTCTGATGATCTTCGTGCTCATGGACACCGGCCAGAATGCCCCCAGCGTCTTCAAGGGGAACGCGCCCAAGGTTCAGGAGTTGCTGAGCATCGACGCGCCAGGGGCGCCGATCGCCGAGCAGTCTCAGATCCCTTGATGACCAAAAATCGTCCGGCCAGAACCCCGTGAAAGCGGGGTTCTGTCGTTTCAAGCTCCCGCTATCCTCGAGGGTCATGGCCAATATCGTCTCACCATTCGAGGATCCATCCGCTCGGCTGTCGGCCGGGCGGTTCGGAATGCTCATCTTCATCGCGTCGCTGGCGATGATTTTCGCCGCATCGATCCTTGGAGTCATGGTGGTCCGACTGGACGACGAGGGGGTCTGGCCGCCCGCAGGGATGCCTGCTCTTCCCGTCACTCTGCTCTGGAGCACGGTCGTGCTTCTCGCTTCGAGCGCGACTCAGTTCCTCGCGAGCCGGGCTGCCAATCGCGGGGACGGCCGTGGTCTCCGGCGATGGATGATCGTCACCCTCGCGCTCGCGATCGCCTTCCTTGGCATGCAGGCTTGGGCCTGGAGTGATCTCGTCGATCGGGGGCTCGACTTCTCTCGGCACCTGTATGCGTGGACGTTTTATTTTCTCACCGGCCTCCACGCGATCCATGTGATCGGTGGCGTGATCCCAATGGTCTTCGTCACCGCCCGGGCCGTCCGGCTCGAATATACGCGGGAGAATTATCGAGGCGTGGCCTACGTCGCGATGTACTGGCACTTCCTCGATGTGGCGTGGGTCGTTCTGTATCTCACGTTGCTCTGGGGCGCAGGCACCTTTTCTCGGTGAGGCTGCGGTGTGTCCGGGATGAGGTCGGGGTGTGGATGACGTCCCTCCGCCGTTTTACGGTCTTCGAAGGCGATCGTCGTTCCGCCGACGACGGGAGCGGCGTCCACCCTTCTGGATCAATCGGATGAGTTTACCGGTGCTTCGAAGGTGCTTCGAAGCGACGGATGCAGGCGAACAGGGCGGCGGCCGCGCCCAGAAGCAGGGCGCCATTCGCTTGATGTGCCGAGGTCGGAACGAGTTCCCAGATCGGGATCTCGGTTGTTTTTCGAAGCACGGTCGCGATGAAGGCGAGCACCCCGAGCGTGAACTGGATACCGACCAGCAGGTTCACGGTTCGTCCAAGACCGGGGACCATCGGTACGCCGACCTCGCGCCGCGCCTTGGCTCGAAGCCCGGCAACCAATGCCGTCACCAGCGCGACGAGCGAAAACGTGAGATGGCCGTACATCGCCCAGGCGGGGGGGACGGGCGCTGGCGCGCCATCGAGGGCCGGTGTGGCAAAGTGCCGGTAACAAGCCCCGAGGAACAGCTGGATGAGCAGCGCGGCCAGGAGCATGCTCGACCAGTGACGGTCTCCATCCTCCTCTGGAATCGATACTGCGGGTGATGCCGAATCCCGCCACCGTCGGCTGCTCACCGTGGCGAGGGCGACGAACGCAGCGAAAGTGAGTTGTCCGAAAACCCCGTGGGCGACGGCGAAGGCAGTGCTCGGATCGACCTCCGTCTGGCTGGTGGTGAATTCACCGGTCACCCGAAGGCCGCCCATGAGGCCTTGCACACAGACCATCAGGAAGGTCATCCCTGCGAACCCGCGGACCCATCCTCGGCCGTCGTACTTGAACACCATCACCAGCAGCGTGATTGCGGTCACTCCGACGAGCATCCCGTAGAGGCGGTGGGCATGCTCATAGAAGATCCCGCCCTTCATTTCGGAGAGCGGATAGAGCAGCATGTTGTGGCCGAAAGAGTTGGGCCAGTCCGGGACCGCGAGCCCGGCCTCCATTCCGGTCACCAGACCGCCGGTCACGATGAGCACGAAGACGGTCCCGGCCGCGACGAGCGAGAAGAAGCTCGCGGGGGCGATCCGGCCGGAGCGATTCGGCTCGAAGCAGCGGCGACCGATCGCGGCGCCGAGCCCGCCAAGCAGGGCCGAGACCACAAAGAGACCCGCGACCCAGGCGATGCCGCTGGCAAGCATGGATCCATCCTCGCCACGCCCGAAAAGGCTTCCGACCACCAGGAGATTCACCGCAGCGCTGATCAGGCCGGTCCAGACGCCGGCGGCGACCGTTCCCAGCAGACGTCCGGCGAAGAACCCGCCGATCGCCAGTACCAGGAGTTCCGCAGCGAAGACGATCTCGCCCATCGCCAGTCCGGGCTGCATGAAGGCCAGATATCCCAACGCCCACATCAGGGTGGTGGTGGCAAAGCCGAGGCCGATCACGAGGCCCCGGGATCCAGATTCGAGCGGGGGAGTGGAGTTCATTGGTGCAGGTGGTCCGAAGAGGGGTTTCGAGCCCGAGCCGCGACGGATTCGGTCGCGATCGCCGTTCGAACGGGACCGGATTCTAGTCGCTCGCCTCTATCGTCCCCGCGACCGTGAGTCCCTTTTCAAGTTCCAGCGGGCAATCGTCGGGCGGAGGCCATCTGTAGTCGTAGAATCCTCGGTCCATGACCGACGCCGCCCCCGAGATCCCAATCGATTCGAACGAAGTCGCCCCCACAGCGACCGCGTCGGTGCCGCGTGCGGGTGTTCTGCGGTTGATCATGGATGTCACCAAGATGCGGCTGAATGCGTTGGTGCTGCTGACCACCGCGGTTGGGTACGTACTCGGTCGGACCGGGGCGCCGGATTTCGATTGGTCGCGCCTGGCGATCACCGTGGTGGGCACGGGCTTCGTCGCCGCGAGTGCCGCCATGCTCAATCAGGTGATCGAGAAAAACCGAGACGCGAAGATGCACCGAACTCGGGAGCGACCGGTCGCCAGCGGCCGACTGTCCGCGACCTTGACGCTGGTGGTCGGTCTGGCCCTGGCCTACGGGGGATTCGCGATTCTCAGCGGATGGGTTGGCCTGATTCCTGGCGTCTTGGCGATCTCCAACGTCGTGATCTACGCCGCGATCTATACCCCACTCAAACCGATCACCACGACCAACACATTGTTCGGCGCGATTTGCGGCGCCATCCCTCCGATGATCGGGTGGAGCGCCGCCACCGGCGGGCTTGAGTCGGGCGCCTGGGTGCTGGGTGGCCTTTTGTTCGTCTGGCAACTTCCGCACTTCTTCGCGCTCGCTTGGATGTACCGCGAGGACTACCGTCGGGGTGGTCATGCGATGCTCCCGGTACTTGATCCCAGCGGTCGAATCACCGGTCAGGTCATGACTTCAACCGCGGCGATGTTGGTTCCCGTCGGGCTGACCGCGACCTTGTTCGGAGTTGCCGGCTGGATCTCGGCGGCCGCCTGCATCCTCTTTGGCATCTGGTTCACGCTCCGATGCGCCCGTTTTTGGCGGTCGCCGAGCGACGGCGCGGCTCGGACCGCCTTCTTTGCCAGTCTGGCTTATCTGCCCCTGGTCCTCGGCGTGATGGTGCTGGACCGTGGTCCGGTGACCCCGGAATCATGGCTTCGCGGGGGTCGCGCACCGGTGTCCACGGAAGTGGAGATCGGGACGGAGGTTTCGAAGCCGTGAAGTCGCCGCGTGGCGACGGCGATTCCAGTTCGAAGTCGGGCGTGATTCCCATTATCCTGCTGATCTCGCTTGGCCTCTCGGGCGCGACGATCGTTCTGGTGTGGGGATTGATCGGGGTCTTCTCCGGTGATTCGCCGATCGGCGACGGCCGAGATCCATCGTCTTACGGTTTCGACATCTCGAATCTCGAGATTGATCCGGAGGCGCTGGTCACCAGCGGCAACCCCCGTGACTTTCTGTTTCCTCTTGTCGATCCGGCGGTCATTGCAGGCCGAGAGGTGGGGGGGCTCAACGCGTCCAACAAGCGGAAGTGGCAGAAGGAGGTCGTCAGTGCGGACCGAGTCTTGGGGGTCAAGATCGGCGATTCGTCGCGGGCGTATCCGATGTTCATTCTCGATGCCCACGAAGTCGTTCAGGATCGGATCGGCGAAACGCCGATTGTGATCGCACGATCTCCGTTGGTGGACGAGGTCGTGGTGTTCGAACGATTGTTGGACGGCGCAACTCTCGAACTCGGCGTGAGCGGGCTCCTCGACGATCTTTCGCTGGTCATGCACGACCGCGACCCGGTAGCGCCCAGTCTGTTGTCCGGGCATGACGGCCGGTTCATCGCGGGGCCGCGGGTCGGCCTTCGCCTCGAGCCGGTTCCGGGTGTGGTGGTGACCACCTGGCGTGACTGGCTCGCTCGGCATCCCGAGACAGACGTGGTGCTCCGCGACGCCGGCTCTCTCCAGCGGTACCGCCGAGTCTCATACGACCGGTACCTCGATGGATCTTCCTGGATCATCGCGCCGCGGATCACGATGGAGACTCTCGTCGGAGCCAGAGATCGGGTGCTCGCCGCGCGAGTCTCGAATGACGAGTCTCGATGGTCGATCTTCCCGCTGGCTGAACTGGCGATGCGCATGAGGCCGGATGGCATCTCGATTGCCGTCGACGATCGCCAGTTGGTGATCGCCACAGGAACGGGTGACCCGACGGGGACGTTTGATCTCATCCGGGCCGATGGTCTCGAACTCCGTTTTGGCTTCTGGCAGGCGGCGTCGATTCGTGACCCGGAATCGGCCCAGGCGGCACTGGAGCGAGGTCGATCTGCGTTGCGTGAGGCCATGGACGTCGACCCCCCGGGAACGAACTGAGAAAAGGCCCGATTCCGATCGATCTCCGCGGCGAAGATCACTCGACGTCAAGGGTGGGCTTGAGCGTCTCTTCAAGTGCGAGTATCGCGTAGATGGTGGCAAGCTCGGGGCGGGATTCCTCCCATCGATCTTCCTCGTTTTGCCAGCTTCCATTCTCTCGCTGCAGTTCAAAGAGCATCGAGATGAGCTCGCGGCGCCAGTCATGATTCGTTCCATCCGGGGCCTGGATCTCATCGAGGCCGGATGCTCGCAACGCCCGCGCCATGGCGTGCAGGTAGTAGTAGAGGCCTTGGCCACCGAGGCCGGGATTCTCCTTCAACGTCCAATGCCGTTGGATCCAGCCGATCGCGGCGGCGACCCGTGGATCGTCGGCGGTCAGACCCGCGTACAGGAGGCTCTTGAAGCCGGCGTACGTCATCGAGCCGTAGCTTCGAAGACTTCGAGCGGCGCCTTCGGGCATCGTTTCGCCGTACCGACCTTCACCAGCGACGGCGCTGCCGAAGGATTCGCCGTCGTTTGCCGGGGTATAGATGAAACCCCCATCATCGGTACCGGCTTGCGCCCACGCTGCGGGGTTCGTTGCCTTCAGGTTCTGTGTTCGAGTCAGGAAGACAAGCGCCTTTTGAACGACCGGTTCGTCGGGACTCACGCCGGCGTCATAGAGCGCGTCAAGCATCATCTGGGTGTTCGAAAGATCGGGGCGGCCGTGACTCCCGTAACCCGCGCCGCCGTACCAGTCCTGTTTCGGCGTGACTCCTTCAGCACGATCCCATTGATTGGTGCGAAGGAAGGTCACCGCGTCTCCCAGCGATTGCGAATCACCCGGGTCTGACAACGATCCGTAGGCGGCAAGACCCATGGTCACCGAGCTTGCCACGTAGTTGCCGAGTCCGGCCGCGGCGAGACCGTCGAAACCGTACTCTTCGAGTGCAGCGCGAATGAACCCGAGAGCGCGGGTGACCGCCTCGGGAGACTCGGCGAGCGAGGGCGCCTGCGCGAAGGCTTTCAGCCCGAGTCCGGTCACCGCCACGGCGGCGGCGGCTTCTCGGGGTGGTTGATCCGTCGCGACCACCTCCGCGCCTTCCATCCAACCGCCTCGCCGGGACTGCGTCGATTCAAGCCAGCCCAGACCTCGTCGAGTGATTAATCGGGCCGTCGTCCAGCTGGCTTCGTCGAGGGGCGTCTCGCTCCGGTCGGTGGCGATTCGATGCACGGGAGCGGTCGGAAAAACCACGGTGACCGGAACTGTCGGGACCGGGAGTTCGGTGATCTTCTCGACATTGATCCGGGGGTCGAGCGGCCGCCCGTCGTCGCTGGTGGATTCGATCGTCTGCCGCACGTGCTCCGGCACGGTCTTCGATTCCGTCGTCGGCGGTTCGGAGGCGATGGAGGACTGTCCCAGAAGGCTCACGATGATGGCGGTACGGAAGAACATGTGCATCAGCCCAGTCTAGACGCTTGCGGATATCTTCTGGATTGACCGGCGGATATCCCGCCATGAATGCCTTGCCGTCCCGGACTCTCTCAAGATGA
>CALFOM010000187.1 GCA_937919685.1 uncultured Phycisphaera sp. | reverse complement strand
CGCTGGTGCGACCGCGGGAGGGCCGATGATATCGACTGATATCGAGTGATATCGAGTGATGTCGACGTCCCGCCCAAGCGGTCGCTACCGTCAGTGCAAGTGACCGACGAATCGCCGAAAAATACCACGCCCACCGGGCCGAACGATCCTTCGATTCGGCCGATTATCGTTTTGCTTGGAGCCACTGCAAGCGGAAAGACGGCGTTGTCGATCGAACTGGCACACGTTCTTCCCCATGGCGGCGAATGCGTTCTGGCCGATTCAATGCAGGTCTACCGCGGCATGACCATCGGCACGACGCAACCGACCCAGTCGGAGCAGCGCATGGCGCGTCACCATCTGTGTGGTTTCGTCGATCCTCGCTCAACGGAATTCACCGTGAGAAACTGGCTGGATGCCGCTGAAGACGCGATTCAAGGCATCCGTTTGCGAGGACGTCATCCCATCGTGGTTGGTGGCACCAACCTTTATATAAGGGCTCTGCTCGAAGGCGTCTTCGAAGGGCCCGGTCGGAACGACATCCTCCGGGAGGAACTGGAGCAAGTCGATGCCGCGGATCTCCATGACCGGCTCACCGCTGTGGATCCCGAATCAGCGATGAGGATCCACCGCAATGATCATCGCCGCCTGGTTCGAGCGATCGAAGTGCATGCGGCAACCGGCGTCCCACTCTCGACCCAGCAGACGGAATGGTCCGACACCGTCCGCGGACGACCCGATACCCGTCTGCTGATCCTGAATTGGCCGGTCGAAGCCTTGAACCGGCGGATCAACGCAAGAACGAAGGCGATGCTCACTTCCGGCCTCATCGAAGAAGTGCAGCAACTCCAGTCAGAAGGCGGACTCGGCATGCAGGCACAAGAGGCGGTTGGCTATCGGGAGATCCTGAATCACCTCGAGGGACGCTGCTCACGTGCCGAAGCCGAGGAGCAGATCAAGATCAGGACCCGACGATACGGCAAGCAGCAACGAACCTGGCTGCGACGATTTTCGGCGGTCCCCGGGGCGATTCGGCTCGAGGCCGAGGGAAGGGACGCCACGGATCTGGCACAGGAAGCGATCCAGCGGCTCCAAAATCCTGCCTGAGTACCGGACGAAGAACTTTTTTCTTGGCCCAAAGAAGCGCAGTCTTGGCCGAAACCCTCTTTTTAGAGCGTAAGAGGGCGTTTTTTGATCCGGGCTTGACGCGACCCCACTCTTAATCTTTCAATGCCGCCCCCCCGGCGGGCCGAATCGGCTCTGGTCGGCGCTCGTCGGACATCTCTCATTCGTTCCCAATCCGGCTTTCGGATCAGCGGCTGATCGTCGCCTCCGAAGGTTCCTTTTCAAAGCACCCGCATGGCCACCAAGAAGACCACCAAGAAGAAAACCACGAAAAAGACCACCAGCTATCCCGCTCCGCCCTCGGCGGCAGGAAAGCAATTGGTGATCGTGGAGAGCCCTGCGAAAGCCAAGACCATCAATCGGTACCTCGGTCCGGAGTTCGTGGTCACGGCGTCGGTGGGACATGTGCGAGATCTGCCGAGCAAGGCCCCGAAGGGTTCAAAGCAACCGGTGCCCGGCGTCGATCTCGAGAACGACTTCAATCCCACGTACGAGATCCTCGCTGCGAAGAAAAAAACCGTCTCCGACTTGAAGAAGGCCGCCAAGGGCGCCACGGAGATCTGGTTCGCGACCGACCTTGACCGTGAGGGCGAGGCCATCGCGTGGCACCTCGCCAACATCCTCGGCGTCAAGCCTGACCAAGCAAAACGCGTGGTGTTCAATGCGATCACCAAGACCGAGATCGCCCGCGCTTTCGAGAATCCCCGGGCCATCGACGAATACAAGGTGAATGCCCAGCAGGCACGCCGGATCCTCGATCGAATCGTCGGATATCAAGCATCTCCATTGCTCTGGAAGAAGGTGGCCCGCGGACTCTCGGCAGGTCGGGTGCAGTCGGTCGCGACCCGGATCATTGTCGAACGTGAACGAGAGATCGATGCCTTCGTCCCTGATGAATCGTGGGAGGTCGGCGTGAAACTCTCCCTCGATCCGGCCACCGCCCCGGCACTTGCCGAAGGCTGGTCGACCTTTATGAATTCGCTCGACGACAAGGACAAGGCACCGACGATCAAGCGCCAGAACGTCTGGCTCTCCGACCATCGCGGCCTGCGCACGGAACTGGTCGAAGTCGACGGAGGTCGCTTTTCGATCGGCTGCACCGCCGATGCGATCGAAGACCTCTCAAAGCCGATGATCTCGGTCGCCGAAGCAGTCGGACTGACCAAGGTCACGATGTCCACGGAAGAGAATGCCGCCGGCAAGGGTCCAGCTCGATTCCGCCGGATGTTGCAGGGCGTGTTGGATCCGGCGACCCGCTATGCGGTCGACTCGGTCGAGACCACTCGGAAGAGTTCGAAGCCGTTTGCACCGTTCATCACGAGTTCCCTTCAGGTCTCGGGCAGCAATGCCCTCGGTTTCGCCACCGACCGCACGATGCGGATCGCACAAATGCTCTACCAGGGCATCAACGTCCCCGGCGAAGGCCTGGTCGGACTCATCACCTACATGCGGACCGACTCAACCCACCTCTCCGCGGACGCCATCGCACTGGCTCGCGACTACGTTTCGGAGCGGCACGGCGAGAAGTACCTTCCGGACAAGCCTCGGTTCTACGGCTCGAGCAACAAGAACGCGCAAGAGGCTCATGAGGCGATTCGTCCGACGGACCCTCGACGTACGCCCGACCAGCTCGCCTCGACGCTCAACGAGGAACAGCTCAAGCTCTACCGGCTCATCTGGAACCGATTCGTCGCCTGCCAGATGACCGATGCCCAGTGGGACTCGACCGCCGTCAAGTTCCGACGCTCTGACCGGGACACTGGCGCGGTGCTCAAGGCTAACGGCCGGGTGCTCGCGTTCGACGGCTGGACGCGGGTCGGCGGCATTGCGGCGAGCGATGAACAGGTCCTGCCTTCCTTCGAAAAAGGCGATCAGACCACACCCTTCGACATCGATCCTCGACAGAAGTTTTCCAGCCCGCCCGCGCGATACAACGAAGGCTCGCTGGTCAAGAAGCTCGAGGACGAGGGGATCGGCCGGCCCTCGACTTACGCCTCGATCATCAAGGTGATCCAGACCCGAAACTACGCGGTGCAGGAGGACCGTCGGTTCTTCGCCACCGACCTCGGCGAAGTGGTCACCGACAAGATGGTCGAAGCGTTCCCGCGACTGATGGACTTCGGCTACACGCGTGATCTTGAGAAGCGACTCGATGCGATCGAAGAGGAGCACGTCGAATGGCGGGATATGCTCCGAGACTTCTACGGCCGGTTCAGCGAATCGCTCAAGCGGGCTCACGAAGAACTCGGCCACGCCAAGGCGGAGACTCAACCGGCCCCCTACGCCTGCCCCAAGTGCGCCGCGATGACCTGCTACCGGTTTGGCAAGAACGGACGCTTCCTGAGTTGCACGGCGTATCCAGAATGCGAGTACGCCGCGCCGATCGACCGCACCGGTCGACCGATGCTTCCGGAGATGGTCGACATCAAATGCCCGGATGACGGATCGCAACTGATCTTGAGAACCGGTCGCTTCGGGAAGTTCATGGCCAGCCCGAACTATCCCGACATCAAATTCGTGCTCAATCTCGACAAGAAGGGCTGTTTGAAGCTTCCGTCCCCGCCGCCGGTGGTGACTGATCTCATCTGTCCGAAGTGCGAGGAGAAGCCACTGAATCTTCGCGACGGCAAGCGTGGGCCATGGCTTGGTTGCAGCGGATTTCCGAAATGTCGGGGCCGTGAAGGGTTCGCGAAACTCGAGGATCCGGTCCGCGAGAAGCTTGAAAAGGACCTCAAGAAACACTTGGCGGACAACCCCATGCCGGTGATCACCCGCATGGATGGAACCCCCATTCCGGAAGGCACGCCGATCGCCGACCTGGTGGTTCCCGGCCTGCTGCAAGATCTTTCGATCCACCCCGACGCGGTCGCCAACACTGAGCCTCGCAAGGCGGGGTGACGCGACGATCGACCTCGACCGAAACGACGACCGCCCGCGGCTGCACGCCGCGGGCGGTCTTTTTCTCGAGGGTCGTCCGGGATCGACCGGGGACCAAGATCCTGGACGTTCCGATCAGCCCGCGGGTGCCGATGCCGGGGTCTTCCCCGACGGATAGGCGATCAGGAGGGCGATGAAGGAGGCGACTGCCATCCACATCGGGACGCTGAAGAGCTTCCTGAAGTCGAGGGCGCCGTCGCCCCCCGGAACCTTGGCCCAGTCGGCGACCACCGCCGTGGCGAAGTAGCTGCCGACGATGATGCCGATGCCGACGATCACCAGGTTGAAGAGATTCTGGGCGGTGGCCCGAACGTCGGGGGTGGTGTTCTCGTCGACGACCATGAAGGCGACGAAGATGAAGCAGCCGAAGCACAGGCCGTGGAGTGCGACTCCGAACAGCACAGGGACGAGGGTCGGGCTATACGCGAAGATCGCCATGCGCAGGGCATAGGCGGCGAGCCCGACGAGGAGAAGCCGCTTGCGGCCGAGCGACTTCGCAAAGAACGGGATCAGGGCAAGGACGAGGATCTCGCTCATCTGGCCGATGGTCATCAGTCCCCCGCCGCCCACTCCGAAGACCTGGTTCACAGCCGCGGCGAAGCGGTTGGCACCCTCGCTACCGGTGGCGTTCTGGATTCCCGTGACGAAATCGCTGGTGAAGACGAAGTAGAACTGGTGGATCATGCTGACGGGCACCGCGATCAGAAACAGCGTCAGCAACGGCTGCAACTTGATCTCCGAGAGGGCCTCGGCCCATGCCAGCTTTGGCTGGGAGCCATCTTTGACCCGGGTCGGTGGGGTGTGTGGCAGGAACAAGCAGAAGACGGCCATCACCAGGCCGAGGATGGCGCTCATCCTGAACGCGAATCGTCGTCCTCGATCCTGAAGGCCAGCCTGGACCACCTCCTGTGCGGCTTTGGCGAGGCCTGCCTGTCGTTCCTCCGCCGTCGGCGCCGGGCCCCCCTCCTGAATCTCCTCTTCGACTCGGGCTTTCCGGTCGGCGAGTGATTTCCGGATCTTCACGGCCATGAACGCCGCGACCACGTCCCCGGAGTCGGTGGTGGAGATCTTCTCTTCGGTGGCCCAGTTCGCGGCCCCCGCGGCGAAGCTCTCCCGGACGGCCGGATTCTTCTCAAGCAGGATCGGAAGGGACTCGTCGGGATTGGCGGCCAGCTGTGTCGAGGACACCCCGAAGGTGCCGGGGTCGGCGAGATCGGGGGTCGCGGTCCGCAGCAGATACTGCCCGACGAGGATTCCCGCCACGATCCAGCCAACCGTGCCCCAGACTCGGATCGGGGCGAAGTCCCGGTCGCGATCGGTGATGTGGGCGAAGGAGATTGAGTTTGTGAGGGCGATCGTCGGTGCGTAGACGAACCCGTAGACCGCGGAGAGCACGACGAACGGAACGAACCCATCGGCCGTGGCCAGAAAGTAGACCAGGATGGCCCCGATGAAATGGCTCGCCGCAAGCAGCTTCTCGGTGGAGAAGAGCCGGTCGGCCAGCTGGCCGGCGAGGAACGGTCCGAAGATCGCTCCGAGGGCTCCCGCCGAAAGACAGAGGCCGGTCTCCTCGAGGCTGAACCCACGGTACCCCAGAAGGAAGGGATAGAGGATGGGGAGCCAGGCGCCCCAGATGGCGTACTGGAGGAACATCATCAAGGACAGCTTGAATTTGATGGCACCACTGGTTCGGATGGGGGTTTCGGCCATGGTCATCGGGTGAGGCTCCGGGGCATGTCTCTGGATGGGAGGCCGGGATCCGGGCCGGGATCCGGGCCTGGAACCGGGCCTGCATTCACGGCAACGCCGTGGACGGTCGCCCAAGTGGACGACTCTCGGATGCTACCTCATGGACCCGAAACGTGTCCGAGACCGCCCGCCTCTCCTACAATCAACCGCATGAGCTACTTCCGAAGACCCACCAGGCAAGTGACCGTCGGCGACGACCGCGTCGGACGCATCCAGATCGGTGGGAATGCACTCCCGTCCGTCCAGTCGATGACCTCCGGGTACACCCACGACATCGATGGATGCCTCGCGGAGATTCGCAAACTGGCTGAGGCGGGTGCCGACATCGTCCGGGTCGCGGTGCCCGAGCGAAAGGACACCGAGGCGCTGGTCGAGATCATGAAACAAACGCCGGTGCCGATTGTGGCGGACGTCCACTTCCACTTCAAGAGGGCGCTCGAGTCGGTCGAAGCGGGCGTGCACAAGATCCGGCTGAACCCTGGCAATATCAGTGATCGCGACCAGGTCAACGCGGTGATTGACGCCTGTAAGGCCGCGGGCATTCCGATCCGCGTCGGCGTGAATGAAGGATCGATCATCGAGCGGAAGGACAAGCAGAAACGACTTGAAGAGCTCGGTGCCTACTTCGAAGGCCATCGCTCCGGACGCTTGCTCGCCATCATGGTCGCGAAACTCGAGGAGTACCTTGAGATTTTCGAAGCCCGGGATTTCCACGACGTGGTCATCAGCGCCAAGTCGATGGACGCCCGCTTGGTAATCGACGCCTATACCGAAATCTCCAAGCGTTTTGACTATCCCCTTCACTTGGGCGTCACGCATGCGGGCACCCGGGGAACTGGCGCGATCCGCTCGATCGCCGCACTCGGCACACTGCTCGCCAACGGGATTGGCGACACCATCCGCATCAGTTACGCGAGCGACCCGGTGTACGAGGTGGAAGACGGCGTCGAGCTTCTCTGTGCTCTCCACATGCGTGAACGCAAAGGCATCGAACTCATCGCCTGCCCGACCTGCGGCCGGATCCAGGTCGATCTCTTCACGCTCGTCGAGAATGTCAAAAAGACCCTCGACGCCGAGATCACCATGCCGATCAAAGTCGCGGTGATGGGATGCATCGTGAACGGGCCCGGCGAAGCCGAAGGCGCCGACGTCGCAGTTTTCGCCGGCGACCGACGCGGCATCATCTACGTCCAGGGCGAGAAGGTCGCCAATGTTCCGGAGGCCGAAATCCTCGGTCGACTTCTGGCGGAATGCAAAGGATTCGAAGCCCGGGTGCTGGCCGGTGAAGCAACTCTCGGCGAGAAGGTCGTCAACATCGTCCCGCCGGATCCCATCGGCGAACTTGGCTCGGGAGTCGAAAAGATCAAGGCCGGACTCGTGCAACGAGTCACCATCGAGGGTGCCTGACCGGGCAAAATCCCCCCTTCCGGGGATTCGTGGGGTAGCATCCTCTCCGGTGGGAACCGTCCGACGGCCCGCTGCGGAACATACGACGCCCCCTATTTTCGATTCGGCGATGCCGGAATGCCGGCCTTCCTCCATGCATTGGCTGGCGTTTGGAACTCAAGGACACCCATTCGATGACCCCCCAGGCCACCCTCCATCGTCCCCGCTCGAATCGGCACCCCCGGGTTCGCGGTTTCACAATCGTCGAAATCCTCACTGTGGTCGGGATCATCGCCGCGTTGATGGGCTTGATTCTGGCCGGGCTCCAGGCCGCCGGAAGGACCACCCGACGTACCGAGGAATTGAGCACCCTTCGACAACTCCATCTCGCGTGGACGAGTTACTCCGCGAGCAACAACGATTACGTGATGCCGGGTTACCTCGATGAGTCGGCGCAGGAACGATGGAACGTCAAATATCGATACCAAGTGAGCGGCCGTATCGATCCGGCAATCTGCCAGACCTACCCGTGGCGGCTGCTTCCCTATCTCGACTGGGGTTACGACCCGATCCTCGGATACCAGCCCGACGACAATGACAACATCCCATCCAAAGGCAAGACCGGGGTGATCGAGCCCGAAGCCTTAGAAGTCGCCGATCAACCTTGGTTCGGCTACAACGCCTACTACGTCGGCGGCTGGTGGGAAACGGACTCCAGCGGCGATGTCCGATGCCGATTCTCCAACTCGATCTGGGCTCAGAAAAGCGTGTCCGGCACGCCCATCCCGACGAAGGGCAAGCTCGTTCTTCGGACGATCGGTCGTGCCGCACAGGGAAGTTCGTTGATCCTGTTCGGCGGATCGACGTTTCGAGGGCCCGGCATCTACCGTGAGGACTCGGCGTTCATCAACGGAGCGCCTTGGATCACGCCACACATTCTCGCCGACCAGATGATCTGGAATCCCTATACGGGAATGATCGGCGGTGTCGATACGGCGTCAACGAGCCTGATCGGCGACATCCTCGGCGGCCCTGCCTCTCTTTTTCATGCCCCACTGACTCTGGGTGCCGGCGGCATCGACATGGAAGTCTTCGCCGCTCAGGCAATTCCATACCGGAGACACGGTTCCGTGAGCGTCGTTCACCTCGACGGGAGCACGACGGGCGAGAGCATCGGAAATCTGACCGACCAGCGGCGATGGATCAACGCCGCTCATGACGGCATCGGAAATCCGACCTCGTTCAGTCACTCGCAGGACTGACGCTTCTGGGATTTGCGGAATCGCGGATGGAGAACCGAGCGAGATCGTCACCTCACCTCGACGATCTCCAAATAGCGCGACGGTCACATTCCCCGAGAAGCCCTCACCGCCGGGGTTTATCCGAAGAACGCTTATCCGAAGAACCGATCAACGTCTTCGGCGACCTACTTCCCGCTAATCCGGCGATGGCGCTGGTGGCCAGGGATTCGAGTCGTCCAATCGCGCGATCCTGCCGGCCTCGAAAGAGCATGTACGGAAAGAGCGCGAGCAACGCCACCACCAAGCCAGTTGCCGTGGTGATCAGCGCCTCCGCGATTCCGCCGGAGACCTGATTGGGATCGGTGATCGTCGCATCGCCGCCGAGCAGTTCGAAACTCTGGATGATCCCGATCACCGTGCCGAGGATGCCGAGCATTGGAGCCGCCGTGACAATCGCTGAGAGCATCAACAGGCCACGCTCGAATCTGGGCCTAATCTCCTCGGAAAAGACCGCGGCGGTGGCTTCATCAACCTGATCCGTACTCTCGAGCAGGTCTCTCGCCAGGCTTGCATACGGCGAATCATCTCCGTCAACCAATCCTGCAATCCGGGAGCGATCACCTCGACGCAAGGCCTCCGCGAGTCCTCGATAGCGATTTCGGCCTCGCCGAGAATCAAGTCGGAGCCAGAAGATTCCTCGCTCCAAAACGATCGAGACGGTGACCACGCTCAGGAAGAGCAACGGCCACATCACGAGTCCGCCTCGTTCCATGAATGAGAGGAATGCATTGATCGGTGTCATGGGGAAATCATACGGGCTACGCGAAGACGGATCTGGTGATGGATCGAGATGACTTCCCCGGTAGGATGTTCTCGATGTCGTCTCCAGCGTCCCATCCTCCTTTTGTCTCCGAGGTCTTTATGGAACCATCGTTTCTCGAAAACATCGAAGAGGGCCTTCGAGCCGCCATCGAATCGAGAGATCTGGCACCCGCGATTGAAGAAGCCGCTCGGTATGCGTTGCTCGGAGGCGGCAAGCGGCTGAGGCCGATTCTCACCCTCCAATCGTGCGTCGCGGCCGGTGGCTCACCCGCCGATGCGATTCCAGCGGCGGTCGCACTTGAGTGCATCCATGCGTTCAGCCTCGTTCACGACGACCTTCCGGCACTCGACGACGACGATCTCCGTCGCGGCCGTGCGACGGTTCACCGGGCATTCAGTGAGAGCGTGGCGATTCTGGTGGGCGACTCCCTGCAATGCATCGCAGCCGAAGTCGCCTTGGAGAGCCCTCGAAATACGAACCTCATCGCCAAGGAGGTTCTCGAAGCCACCAGACTCATGATCGACGGCCAGTCCTACGACACCGGAGGCGTCTTCCGGGCCGACGTGACCGATGAGGAAACCCGACTCCGGCTGATTCACCGACTCAAGACCGGCGCCCTGATCCGGGCCGCATGCAGATGCGGAGCGCTCGCCGCCGAGGCCGAAGAGGAAGTCACTGCACGGCTGGACCGGTTCGGCACCGCGGTGGGCCTTATGTTCCAAATCGTCGATGACGTCTTAGACGAGACCCAGACCACCGAACATCTCGGAAAAACGGGCGGAAAAGACCAAGCCTCCGGAAAACGGACCTTCCCCGGAATCGTCGGCTTGGAGGCCAGCCGAGCGGAGATCACCCGCCTTGCGGGAGCCGCACGAAATGAGCTGAATTCCATCGGCTCCGAGGCCGACCCGCTCCGAGAACTCGTGGAGTTTCTCGCGTTGCGGACAAACTGACCGAAGACCAACGGGATACCCCTCGAAATTCGCCGAAGCGGCCGTTTCCGCGGCTACAATGCCGTTGCTCGAACTCCGGGTTCGATGGCGACCCGTGCATCGAGCCACCCGCGGCCCCAGTTCCACCCTTCTTGCATTGGATCATCGAATGGACCTCGACCTGCTTGCAGGAATCCGAACCCCTCAGGATCTCAAGCGAATCCCCATCGGCCGTCTCCCAGAGCTGGCCGCCGAGATCCGTTGGGCGATCTGCAACCAGATCCGGAAGAGCGGCGGACACCTCGCGCCGAATCTGGGCGTGGTCGAACTGACCATCGCGATGCACTACGTCTTCGATTTCGGACACGATCGGCTGCTCTTTGACGTCGGCCACCAGTGCTACCCCCATAAACTCCTGACCGGCCGGCTCGGAATGCTCGATGGCCTTCGCACCCGCGGCGGCATGTCCGGCTTCCCCGAACCCCGCGAGAGTGATTTCGATCTTTTCTCGGTCGGCCACGCCGGCACCGCCATCTCCACTGCCGTGGGCATGGCCCGAGGGGACACCCTCAACGATGAGGGATGGTCGGAGGAATCCACCGACGGGCGTCGGGTGGTCTCGATCATCGGCGACGCCTCGATCGTGAATGGTCTTGCGATGGAGGGCCTGAACAACGCGGGCACCTTAGGCCGACAGTTCCTCGTGGTCCTCAACGACAACGGCATGTCGATCGCGAAGCCACAGGGCGCCGTGGCCGCCTACTTCGATCGTGTTCGATTGAGCAACTCCTACGGTGGCTTCAAAAAGGCGGCCAAGGAAATCGCCAAGCACATCCCCGGCGGCGAGGCCCTCTCGGATCTCTATCACCGCATGGGCGAGATGAGTAAAGCGCTGATCTCCGAAGATGCCTGGTTCGAGAAATTCAACCTCGTCACCGTCGGCCCGGTCGACGGGCACGACATCCCGACGCTGATCGACCTCTTCAACGAGGCGGCGAGATTCGATCGCCCGATGGTGCTGCACGTCAAGACGGTCAAGGGCAAGGGATATACCTTCGCGGAGGGTGACGCGACGGCATTCCACTCGCCGGGCGCGTTCGAGGTCGTCGACACTCCCGACGACGACACCCTCGAACGCGAAGGCTGCCGCGTCGAAATCAAGAAATCCGGACGATCGTTCACCGCGGCCTTCTCAGACGCGATCACCGACCTCATGGCCCGGGACGGAAAAGTCGTCGCGTGCACCGCCGCCATGCCGGACGGCACTGGAATGACCAAGGCGATGCGGACCTATCCCGACCGAACTTGGGATACCGGCATCTGCGAGGGCCACGCGATGGACATGATGGCGGGAATGGCAAAGACGGGTCTCAAACCGTTCTTCGCGGTCTATTCCACCTTCCTACAGAGAGCATTCGATCAGGCGTTCCAAGAGGTCGCCCTTCAAGGGCTCGCCGTTCGGCTCTGCCTCGATCGCGCGGGCTTCGTTGGCGGCGACGGCGCCGTCCATCACGGATTCTGCGACGTCTCCCTGTTGGCCCCCCTTCCGAAGGCCGCGATCACGGCCGCGATGGACGAGCCGTCGCTGCTGGCTGCGCTCGACTTCATGGCGGGATACGACACCGGTCTCTCCGCGGTGCGATACCCGCGCGACAACGTCAGCGATCTCTTTGCCGACCAACCCTGCCCGCCCTTCGAACTGGGCAAGGCTCGGGCACTGGCGACCGAAACAAACCCCGACGTGGCCATTCTCGGCTTCGGCGTGATGGCCCTCACCGGCATGGACGTCAAGGCCGAACTCGGCGACGAGTATTCGACCAGTGTCTACGACGCCCGATTCGCCAAACCGGTCGACGAAACGCTGCTCACCGAATTGATCACCGCAGGAATTCAGGTCGTCACGATTGAAGACCACACGGTCAAGGGCGGCTTCGGCACGCAGGTGCTCGAAGCGTGCAACCGCCTCGGTCTCGATTCGCGGAAGGTGACTGTCCTGGGCATGGCCGACGGCTGGGTGTATCAGGGCGGACGCGGCGAACAGCTCGCCGAAGTCGGCCTCGACGTCATCAGCATCGCGCGACGGATCCGGGAGGTTCTCGCCGCTGAGGACGCCCCCACTCTGCCAGCCGCCTCCGCGGACTCGGTCAAGCAGACCGGCGTTCGCTGAACGAGTCTCGCCGCGGCCGCGGCCGCGACCTCGCCGGTATGGGGGAATCCACTCCCCTGCCTTATATAAATGTTTCCCGAGTCCAACCGGACCTTCGATGCCACCTCGCACCCTCGTTCTTTTCGATATCGATGCCACCCTGCTCAATACCCAAGATGCAGGCGTGGTCGCGTACGAAATGGCGAGCGTCAAAGTCTTTGGCGTCGCATTCTCGTTCGTAAACGTCCCACTGCACGGCCGCCTCGACTCAGAGAACTACGCAGACGCGGTGCGCCGCCACGGGCTTGGAATCGACCACGTGGAGCATGCGGACGCGTTTCAATCCGCCTACGCCATCGCCCTTGAAAAAGTCGCGGAGGATCGCGGTGGATTCGAGGCCTGCCCGGGAATCGTCTCTCTGCTTGAGTGCCTCGCGGACTTGCCTGAGATCCAGGTCGGCTTACTCACGGGAAATTGGGAGAAGACCGGCCGGTTCAAGATCCAAGCCGCTGGGATCGATGGCACGATTTTCGGTTGCAATGCCTTCGCAGAACACGGCGAGCACCGCGACGAACTCGTCCCGGTGGCCCGTCATCAATTCAAATCCATGCACGGCGTCGCCCCAAGACGGATCATCGTGATCGGAGACACGCCCCGCGATGTCCAATGCGCTAAAGCCGGACAGGCCGAAGCGGTGGCGGTCGCGACTGGGGTGTTTGATGCCGAAGCGCTTCGAGCGACCGGTGCCGATCTGGTGGTCGAGAACCTCTCCCCGACCGAGGGGCTGCTGGAATTTCTTCGACGCTGAGTCGTATTCAACGGTGGCAGACGTTGACCTGCAGTGCTCGATGCACGTCACCAAGAATCAATTCGTCGGGGCCAGCCGCTTTTGATCTCGATCACGACGGTGGCAAGCCCGACACTCAGACGAAATCGAAGTGAATATGGCATCCGCATCGGACGTCCGTCGATCCCGGATCGCCGACTCGAGTGCCGTCGCCATCTCGATCATGGGACGAAATTCAAGGGGTGGTTCACGCGGGCCAGACGCTGAGAAGGGGTGGGCGAGTTCACTCATCCCGCGAAATCGCTCGGTGAGGATGCCGGCCTCAGCCGCTGGTACCAGATCAGCGTGGTTCTTTGGCGCCACCCAGTCGTTGGCGGCGAGTAAGGCGAGCCGATCGTAGATGCGATCGACTTCGGCCATCCCCGTGGCGAGGTCCGCCACCACCGCGATCTCGGGAAGTTCCCCGATCGGCACCGCATCGATCAACTCGGACGCAAGCGGCCGTGACTGTTCGACGGCGAGATACAAGCCTGGGTAGTCGGGGCTGGTGCCCACGAACTGGAGCATCTGAACGCCGCCCTCCGGGCCGACGCGACCCAGCCCCGCCAGACCAACCGCCGCCGCCGCGGGCGCTCGATGTCGTCCGTGATGGCAATGAAGATAGATCGGGCCCGGTAGATCACGGATCGCTCGGGCCAGGCGGGCCGCCACGGTCGCATTGATGCCGTCGTATCCGATCGGCAGATGAACGTATCGAAGCCCACGGACCCGAGCCGGGTCGACGTCCGGCCGGGCCCCGTCGACCGAAATCACGGTTCGAATGCCCGCAACCCGAAGTGACTCGAAATCAGCATCACCGCGTGGCGCCCCACCCGTGAAGAACTCTGGCCCGACTTGATGGACGAGCCTCAATTCG
>CALFOM010000186.1 GCA_937919685.1 uncultured Phycisphaera sp. | reverse complement strand
CCGAGTGCAGAGAAACTATCGCCTGGAGCGTTGTTCGGGCTCGACACGGGCGTCGTCCCGGAATCGGCGGTGAGGTAGTACTGGATCACCGATTCGCATTCCACGGCGGGAAGTGATGCGGTATAGAGATTTCCACCATCAGGGTCGATTCCCATGGTCGTCCAGCTTCCACCGTCGACTCGATAGGTGATTCGAGCGTTGCTGGGGCTGGGGTTGGATCCGAGGGGGGTGATGGCCACTGAGAAGGAAGCGCCGTTGCTCGGATCAACGATCGCGGGAAGTCCGTTCGGGAATGCGAAGCCCATGAGTTGTAGTTCTGGGCCGGGAACACCCTTGGTCGCGCAGCCAGCATTGATCTCAGGATAGTTTGGCGTTCCGTCGAGAATGTTTCCGTTGTCATCATCGAGCGTGAGCCAGTCGATGGTGATGGCGGTATTGATCGAGGTGCCGTTGTGCATGGGCATCGAGTTCACGAAGATCGATTCGATGATCGCGGTCGGCTTGCCAGCCGCGATGAGCTCGTTGCGAACCTCCCAGACCATGCCTGAGAGGAGCTGGCCGCAGGTGTGGATCGCGCTTCCGCAGGTCGAACATCCACTCGCGGAATAGGAACAGTTGTTGTCCGCGTCTCGGATGCCGCTGGTGCACTGGTTCAAGTAGAAGCCGACCGCAAGGCGGGAATCACCGGTGATCAGGACGCCCATGCAGTCACCGGCGCCTTCGCCGTACTGGCCCTGGCCGGAGCCGACGACGTTGACGAGGTGATGGCCGTATTCGTGATGGACGATGACGTCGACGGTGGTATTCGCACAGCCACCGCCAGCGTTGTAGAAGTTGATTGAGTTGCCGTCGTAGTAGGCGTTGCAGGTGCCCGACACGCCGGTGTTGATCGTGAAGTTCTGCTGGGTCGAGATCGTCGGGAACGAGGCGCTGTAAGAGAGCGTGAAGTTCCGCGTGTCCTCTGCGAAGGAGATTCCGTTGGCCTGAGACCGGCCGGCGTCATTGCTGTTGGCCTGGTTCAGGGTCACGGTGCCGAATCCGCCCGAAGGGATCGTGGCCGAGGTGTCACCTTGGCCGCCATCGAGGTTGAACCACTGAGTTCGTGACTCGGCGGTGACGGTGACGTCGCTGGTTCCGGGGTTGGGAATGGTGACCATGCCGTTCTCGTCGGCGATGTAGGGCGTGCCGCCGACGGTGACGCGGGCGTGGGGGAGCGGCACAACGTATTCGGTGCCGCATTCCATCGAGAACTGCTCAGTGCGATTGGCCTGGACCTGCACCTGGACGTCGGCGTGAAGAATCTGGTTGTCGCGATGGAAGATCTCGCCGGTCACGGGATCGGCGACGAATTGCCACTTCGAGTAATCACCCGAAGCGGCGTTGGTTCCGGTGACGATGAAGTCGACGGCGGCGCGAGGCTGTTCGGAGACGCCATTCACGCCTGCGAAGACCACAGGTCGAACGCCGGTGATTTCAGCTTCGGCGAACTCGTTGACCGCCACGCCCGCGAAGCGGGTCACGTCGAGATCGCCGGGAAGCAGGCCGCCGGGAATCGCGAAACCCTCGACTTGGGGGATCTGGGAGGAGACCAGCACGGTGGGGAATCCGGGTTCGTTGCGCACGAGCACGCGGACGGCCGAATCGAAGACGGGGGTGCCGTCGACATGCGGGATGTAACCGACGAGCATGAACTTCGCGTCGCCAGTCACCGGATCGGTCATGAGGGGAAGAACATGGTCTTCGCCACCCCAAGGGCCGATCGGGAGAAGTTGCTCGGCCGCCACGCCCCAGAGGTCCTGGGCGTTCTCCGCGATGAAGCGACCAGCGCTGTCGCTCGCGTTCGCGCCCTGCGAAAAGGCTTGGCCATAGATTCGTTCGATTCGACCATCGATCAACGTACGTCCCGTGCCGGGATGCTTGCTCTGGAACGCCATCCATCCGGGATCGGAATCGTCACTGATCTGGTCGAGAACGCCCACCGCACTTGCAGGGGCATTCGATCGAGACTTGTCCAAAGAGCTTCGCTCCGCCATCGAGAAGGCGCCGAGGCTGGGAATCACCAAGAGGGTGGCGACGATGGCGGAGTGCTTTAGCAGCATCAATATTGGTTCCTGATCTTCAAGGGACGGAAAGCCGGCAGATTTTATCTGGTGCGAATTCGACGGCTGGGAATACGTAGATTGTTGCCCCGTCTTGACGCTTGAACAAGTGCCGAGTTCCGAAAACTATGGTTTCGTGGAGATGAGAATCGCCCTATTCGCCTCTGGAAGCGTCCTCATTAAGTCTCTTCGGACCTTGTGCGAGCTCCTGCTCCGATCTACCGTGGTGGGTTCGGATGGCCAAAGGACGCAAGAAAACCTCGAATCCCGACGCTGTGGTGATCGAAAATCGACGCGCCAGGCATGACTATCTCATCGGGGAGACCCTGGAATGCGGGCTCCGACTCTTCGGAACCGAGGTCAAGTCGATTCGGGCCGGCCGGGCGAGTTTGGCTGAGGGCTGGATCAGGGCAGTCGCCGATCCGGCATCTTTGGTGCTCCAAGGAGTCCATGTCGCGGAGTATCCGCCGGCGGGGCCCCATCGTCAGCATCAGCCGGTCAGATCCAGGATTCTTCTGGCTCACAAGCGGGAAATCCTCAAACTCGCTCGTGCCCAGGACGGAGTCAACTCCACGCTCGTGCCATTGAAGATCTACTTCGTCGACGGAAGGGCCAAGATCCTGATCGGCGTCGGGGAGGGGCGGAAAAAGTCCGATAAGCGGCAGGACATCGCCAAGCGCGAAGCCCAGCGGGACATGGATCGAGCGATGCATCGAAGAGGGTGAGCCCTCTCGGCCCATCACTCGGGTTGATCGTGATCCACCAGCATGGGAAAAGGCTGTCCGATCCGGTGATCTCGTGAACCCTCGATGCAGCCGAGGATCTCCTCCGCGACGGCGTGCGGGGTGAGTGCCAACTCTGTCGGGAAGGTCTCTTCGTCGACCAGCCTTCGCAGCAGGGGCGTTTCGATGGCCCCAGGATTCAACGTGAACGCCCGAACACCGGTGTCCGCCGCCTCGGCCATGATCGAGCGGGTCAGTGAGTCGAGTCCGGACTTGCTCGCCGCGTAGGCCGTGAAGTGATGGAAGGGGTCGATGGAACTCATCGAAGAGACGTTGACCACCACGCCGCGCCTCTGCACGAGTTCAGGCCAGGCCGCGGCGACCAGAATCGTCGGGCCGACCAGATTCTGATCAAGGGTCGATCGCATCAGGCTTGCATTGGTCTCGGCGATGGGAACCTGCGGTGCAATCCCGGCGATGTTCAGAATCGCATCGATGCGGCCGAAGTGCTCGATGATTCTTCGGATGACGACCGGCATTTCTTCCGACCGGCCAAGGTCGCATTCGATCAGCAAGGGTGAAGGCGCGGAAACGGCGAACGCCGCGGCCGTCGACGCCAGTTTCGTTTCAGTACGGCCGAGCAGGGCGCATCGCCAACCTTCTTCGGCGAGCAGGATCGCCGTGGCTCGCCCGACGCCTGAGCCCGCGCCGGTAATGACCGCCACCTTTCCGGTGGACGCGAGTGCCTCGGCGCTCATCCCGCGAGTCTCATCATGTCGTTGTAGAAGGTGACGACGAAGAGCGTGCCGATCAAGGCGAGGCCGACGAGGGTCGCCGCGTTCTGGAAGCCGATTGATGGCGGTCGCTTGAAGATCTTCTCGTAGAGAAGGAAGAGAAAGAGGCCACCGTCGACGATCGGCAACGGGAGGAAATTCAGCACCGCGAGGTTGACGCTGATCATCGCCAGGAAGAACACGAGGTACATGAACCCGCGATCCGCGACTCGGGTACCGATGTGGACGATCCCGACCGGGCCGTGGAGTTGCTTGACGCTCACGGAACCGGCGATCAGACGGTCGATCGTGAGGTACGTGAGCACCACCATCTTCCAGGTCTGGCGGAATCCCATCGAGACGGCGACGAGCGGATTACCGTTCGCGGTCAACGTCGTCTGTAGAGGTTCGAACCAGGAGTTGGGGAGCGGAGCGGTCCAACCGAGGGCATGGAGTCGTTTGACATCCTCGGAGGACAGCGTGATCTTCCCATACTCGGGGGCGGAGCCGATGATGGGCAGGGTCCAGGACAGGTCGACCGTCGCGTCCGTTCCCTCCTCGCGAGCAGTCGTCGTCGCAGTCCGCAGCGCGGCTCGGAACGAGGGCCAATCGGTGACGGGAATGCCCTCGACGGAGTCGATTCGAGTTCGGGGCATGAGCTGGAGGTCGGCGACCACGGTGGGGATTGGATCTTCGAGGCCGGAACGGCTGAAGGGTCTCGCGATTCGTGGGTCATCGAACGCGTAGTTGATCGCCACGCCGAGTCGGCCGGAGGCATCGGTTTGCGCGTCGACCTGGGTGTCGGTTCCGTTTCGATCCACGAGCATCGGGATCGACTGGCCGGGACGCCCCGACAGGGCGGCTCGGAATTCCGACATTCTCGGTCCGGCCACATCGACGATCTGCAGGATGATGTCCCCGGGAAGAAGGACCTCGGCGTTGCGACTTCCCTCGACGATTCCGGTGATCTCCACGAGCGGCGAGAGTCCGAGCAGTCCGAACTCCAAGTCGCCGGTGTCGGCGGGGCGAGCCTGTGGATATTCGATCTGGTCGAGAATTGGGGTTGCCGCCATGGCGATGGTCTCGGTCGATTCGCCATCCCCTCGAGGCCCGAAGACGATGTCGAGCGGTTGTCCCGACGCAGCAATCATGGCGGCGTCAAAGTCCTCCCAAGTGGCTACTAGGGAGGACCCCGCCGAGACGATCACTCGTCCAGGAAGTTTCGATGCGAGTGTGGCGCCGACCACGGCTTCAAGGGGTGCATCGAGGGCGGCGTCATCGACGAGACGAGCGCTCGCCGCAGGCGCAATGCCGATCATCCGGAGATTGGCCGTGTCGTCGTAGGCAGGCTCGACTTCGAAGACAATCGGGGCATCTCGGCCCTTGCGAACCACTTCGATCTGAAGGGGTTGCCCCGGAACGCTCATGGCCGATGCGATCATCATGTCGCTGAAGGTCAGGACCTCCGAGTCGTCGATGCGAGTGATGCGATCACCCGGCTCGATTCCTGGAGGCACGCCGTCGACGAGAGAGATGGCAGTCGTCGCGGGGGATCCAGCCTGGACCTGCCCGACGACCGGTGATTCGAATCGAACCCCGACCATGAAAGCGACCATGAACATTACAATCGCGGTGACGATGTTCATCGCGACGCCCGCGCTGACGACGACCATCCGCTTTCCGATCGGGACCTTGGAATAGCTCCGCGAGTGCTCGCTTGTGGCGCCGGGGTTGCCATCCTCCTGGCCGAGCATCTTGACGTACCCACCGATCGGCAGCAGACGAAGGGAGTACTGCGTCTCTCCGAGGCCTTCCTTCGCGAGCTCCTCGTCGGTGAGTTCGATCGGATACCGACCGAGCCTTGCCTTCACGACGTCGTCGCAAGCGCCAAACCGAAAACCGACCCCGCCGCGATAACTCGCTACCACCGGCCCCATGCCGATTGCGAATCCATCCGCTCGGATTCCCGCCCATCTGGCTGCAATGAAGTGGCCGAGTTCGTGGAGGGCGATCAGCAGGCCGAAGCCGAGGATGATCAGGAGAATGTTGCTGCCGGTATCGAGGATGTCCACGCGGGGGGTTCCTGACTGGGAAAGTGGGTGAAAGTCATCGAAGATCGATCTTTCTGATGAATCCAGGACGTCTGGCGAGCGAGAGGATAGCCGGGTCGCGGCTTGGATTTTGCCGATCTTTGCGGCTCAGTCACGAGTCACCGTGATCGCCGCATGAGCTTGGGCCGCAGCTCGTGCTTCAGCATCGGCCGCGAGGATGGATTCCAGATCGGTGGCAGGCACCGAGGGGATCCGATCGATCACATCGGCCACAACCTCCGCGATCCGACCAAAAGGCATGTCGCCGTTGCAGAACGACTCGGCGGCCACCTCGTTGGCGGCGTTGAAGATCGCGCCGGCGGTTCCACCGGCGCGGATCGCTTCAAGGGCGAGTCCGATCGACGGGAAACGATCATGATCGACGGGTTCAAAGACCAGCTCGCGAAGTTTGGAATAGTCCAGTGAAGGCGCGCATCCGGAGACTCGGTGCGGATGGCAGAGCGCGTACTGAATCGGCATCCGCATGTCCGGGGGCGATAGTTGGGCCAGTGAGGAACCGTCCGTGAATTCCACGAAGGAGTGAACCACCGACTGGGGATGAATGATGGCGTCAAGTCGGTCGGCGTCGATGCCGAACAGCCAGTGAGCTTCGATCAACTCGAGGCCCTTGTTCATCATTGTGGCGGAATCGATCGTGACCTTGGGCCCCATCTTCCAGGTGGGGTGATCGAGGGCCTCTTCGATGGTCGCGGATCGAATTCGATCGATCGACCAGGTGCGAAATGGTCCGCCGGATGCGGTGAGCACTAGTTTTGAGACTTCAGCAGGAGCATTCCCGGCACGCAGGCACTGGTGGAGCGCCGCATGCTCACTGTCGATGGGAAGGATCTTGACACCGCGTCGGGCCGCGGCCGCGGTCACCAGTCCGCCGGCGGCGACCAGGGTCTCCTTGTTTGCAAGTGCGATGTCGCAACCCTGCTCGATGGCGGCGAGTACCGAGGGTATCCCGGCCGCACCCACCATCGCGGCAACCACCAGATCGCCGGGACGGGCGATGTCCTGAATGAGTTCGAGGGCGGCATTCGCCCCGATCCGCAGCGAACGAGCCTTCCCGATGGTCGAGGCTGCGGCGGCATCCGCGATCGCCAAGTCTTTGACCCCGAACTTCAATGCCTGGGCTTCGAGCATGTCGCCGCGTCGTCCTGCGGCAAGGCCGATGACCTCGAACGTCGGGCCAGGCTCTTCGGCGCCACTCAGGTGCTCCACCACATCCAGCACGCCGACCCCGATGGAGCCGGTCGAGCCGAGGATGATCAGCCGTCGGGATTCCAACTGATTGGAAGCGGTTCGAGGGTTGGGGGGCATCGTGTTTGGTTTCTTCGGACTCAGTTCTCGGGGTCACTCGTGTTCGAGCCGGAAAATCAGCGATTATCAGGTGTGGACTGTCCCGGTCCCCTCCGCTGATGGCGGCCGCCGTAGAGCGATCGTTTTCTAGGTTTGCTCTTGAGATCCACATTGGCGGTCTCAACGACCGAGACTGCAGGAGTCTCTTCAGGGGCGGTGATCACGGTGGCCTGTGCCCTTGCGGTCGGGCGCTCATCTTCAGACGATGACTCGGCCTCGATGTCGTTTCTCGGGGCTGCACTTGTCTCGGATGGCTCGCCGTCGGTGCGATCGTCTTCATCTTCGGACCGTCGCCGTCGTCGGCCGCCACGGCGTCGTCGTCGGCGCTTCTGCTTCGGCTCGCCGTTTTCGTCGAGTTCTGACTCTGTAGAAACTTGGTCATCCACGGTCTGATCAGAATTCTCGGTTGGTTCGTCGGGCACCGAGGGCTCTTCCGGGAGGAAGAACGCTCGAACCGCAGCGACGAACTCACCCGGTATGGAGGACATGTGGTTCTTAAGTTCCACTTCGGAGAGTTTCTCCGCGACTACGGTCAGAATCTCCTTGCTGGTGATGCCGAGGTCCTTTGCCATCGCATGGACCCGCACCGGGAGTGCCGGCTCGGGTTCGCTTGGAGCCGCTGGTGTGGGAGTCGTGGAGGTGTCGTCCTTCTGGGCTTCCTCGCCACTTCGATCCCCGCGACCGCGTCGTCGCCGTCGTCGGCGTCGACGCTTGTCTCCACCTTCTTCGTTCTCCTCCCGACCGCGTTCTCCGACCTCCGAGGTCCCGGACGAATCGCCTTGGTTCGAGGACTTCTCGTCCTCATCATCATCATCATCATCGAGGTCGAATCCGCCCGCCATCGCGATGGAAACCACATCCGCGGGCACGGGCTTGCGTCGCCGGCGTCGCCGCCCTCGTCCGTCGCCCTCGTCCGTCGTTTCCGCCAAGACCGGCTCTTTGAAATCCGGAAGCATCTCGACGAAGTCCTCGAGGTTCGGCGTCTTGAGCACCGGGATACGAGAGAGGTCAATGTCGGCGTTGCGATCGTCGTAGGCGTAGATGTCGAATCGATCACTTCCGATCTGTTCGGAGATTCGAATGTCGATCTGGCCGCCACTTCGTCGTTCAAGCTCATCGATCCGTCGCCGCTGGCCGCTCAGAATGGCGCTGGCAACTCTCGTGCCGCAGACGAGTTCGACACGACACACCTTGTCGATGGAGAGCACCCTCGCGGCTCGTCGGACCGTGTCTGCCGCGACAGATTCCGGGTTTCGGATCTCGCCGAGACCGGCGCAGGAGCTGCACGGTGCGAAGTACTGCGTTCGAATGCTGGGTCGAATCCGCTGTCGCGTCATCTCGATCAGTCCGAATTCGCTGATGGGAAGGAAGGTCGTTCGGGCTCGATCGTGCCGGAGGTTCTCCGCAAGTCGATCTTCGATTTCCTTCCGATTCCTAGAGAATCGCATGTCGATGAAGTCGCAAACCACGAGTCCCCCCTGGTCCCGAAGTCGGAGTTGTCGGACGATCTCGTCGGCTGCTTCACGATTGGTGGAGAGCGCATTGCTCTCCGCGTCTCGAGCCCCTCGGCTCCGACCGGAGTTGATGTCGATCGCGACCATGGCTTCGGTCTGGTCGATCACCAGTGCGCCGCCGGACTTCAAGGGCACCTCTCGGGCGTGGATCATTTCAATCTGGCGTTCGGCGCCGAACGCGTCGAAGAGCGGAACGGGATGGTCGTAGAAGCGGACCTTCGGGGCAGACCGCGGCGAAACGACCGAAAGGAAGGTCCGAGCACGCTCGAAGCCTTCTCGGCTGTTGATCACGATCGAGTCGATCGATGAATCGACGACGTCCCGGATGGTTCGAACGATGAGATCGCCTTCGGTATAGAGCTCCGAAGGAGCACCGACGCGGTCCATTCGTTTCTCGAGTTGCGTCCAGAGTCGCTTGAGGAAGGCGGCGTCACGCTTCAACTCGGTCTTGGTCTTGTCGTAACCGGCGGTTCGGACGATGAATCCGAATCCATCAGGCAGATCCAGCTGATCGAGGATCTTCCGCATCTTCTCTCGTTGTTCATCGTCGACCTTGCGACTGACCCCAACCCGGTCCATTCCCGGCATCATCACCAAGAGCCGGCCGGGGATCGAGAGATAACTGGTGACCGTGGGCCCCTTGGTCCCGATGCCCTGCTTGAGCACCTGAACCAGGATCTCTTGGCCCTTTTTGAGCGCATCCTGAATCGGGGGTCGGTCACGGCGCGGCGTCTTACGTCCGACCTTTTCGGTCTTGTCTCCGCCGGGGAAGTACCGGGGATGGAGATCGGAGACGTGGAGGAACCCGTTCATTCCTTCGCCGTAGTCGACGAAGGCGGCTTGAATGGCCGACTCGACGTTGACCACGCGTGCCTTGTAGATATTGCCCACCATCGTGGCGCTCTGCGTCCGTTCGACGAAGAGTTCTTCGAGGCGGCCTTTTTCAAGAATCGCGATTCGGCATGATTCGCCCGGTACGTCATCGATCAGCATGACCCGGCTTCCGGGAGCTGCCATGGGTCCGGTCGGAGTCACTTCAATCGCGGCGCGATCAGGTCGGCGCCATTCTCGGCGGGTACGGCTCTTCTTCGCGTCGCCGGTCTTGAATTCGGCGTCATCCGATGACTCGTCGCCGTCACTCTCGGATTCGGATTCGGATTCGGTCTCGTCCGATTTTTCAGCGTCTTGGGCCGTCACCGGCGTGTCATCGGTCGACTTCGTACGTCTCGAACCACGACGGCGTCGCTTCTTGGTCGAGGTTCCGCCTTCGGTCGACGACTCTTCCCCGGTGATCTCCGCTGCGGCGTGGTCGTTTGGATCGCCAGTAGGTTCGGACTGGTCGGAGGGCTCGATCGCGGCTTCCGCCTTGGTCGTCCGACTCGAGCGACGTCGAGTCTTCTTCTTGATGGGCGTTTCGGTAGATTCGGTCGCCGCGGAAGCCTCAGTGGCTTCCGCGGCGGGTTCGCCGGCTTCGGCCGTCGGGGCCATGATCTTGGTG
>CALFOM010000185.1 GCA_937919685.1 uncultured Phycisphaera sp. | reverse complement strand
GTCGAGGACCTCATCCAGGAGGTCGTAGTCCCCTTCTCCCACCATGAATCTGGCCGCTCGACTCAAGCCACTGGCCATTCGTCGGGGTCGACCATGGACAAGATCCCTCACGCTGTTCAGCATCCAAAATGCTGCCTGCTTGCACCTGAGCGAGGTATGTTTCGTCAGGGCATCCAGATCATGGCTGAGATCGATGCGTGCCCGGGGAAGCGCTCCGAACCACTCATCCACATCCCGGCCCGCGTCCCGGGCGAGCATGGCTCTCACTGCGATGGCGATGCGGTTAACCCAGGCGTGATCCCAATGGCGCTCGTCCCATCGCCGCAGTCGCAGCGAATAGGAGTGGATCGGCCCAGATGCCGCCTCGTGCCCACGCTCCGCAAGACAATCGAGGTACCAGAGCGCCACCGAGACCCAGTCGATAGAAGACCAGTCGCCAGTACCCGCAAGATGCGAAGGAACGAGCAAGGCGCCATCAACCGCAGCCGGGGCGGTCCAGGATGGCATCGCAATCGATTGGAATCGTGGTGGGAGTGGACCGGTCTCGATCACGACGACATTGTCCGGGTCGAGCAAGGCTGCGACCTCGTCCGAGCGGCCAGGCCAGTATCGCTCTGCCGACCGAGCAAACGCGGAAACGTCTCGGAGGCAGCTCAAGGGTCCACGATCCCCGGGTCACCTTCCACGATGGCATCTGGCCTAAAGATCCGGGCCCACGTAGCCAACTGCAAGAGAACCCAGATCCTGTTTGCCCGAAGCTCGTCGAACGGACCGGGGAGGCGACCTTTGATATGCCCAGACACGATTCGATGAACGTACTTCGCTGGAATGACCTCTTCGAAGACCTCCGGCCACTCCTCGAGTCGCTCCCGAATGAACTCGCGACACGGGCCCCTGAACCAGGCCGCGAACGGAGTCGGGAAGCCCCTCTTCGGCGCGTTCTTCACGTCGTCTGGGAGAAGATCGTCGAAGGCGCTGCGAAGCAGGCCTTTCGGTCGATCGCCAAATCTCGCCACCGGGTCCATACGAAAAATCTCCTCCACGAGCGGTTGGGTCCAGAGGGGAAGACGTGTTTCGAGACCGAATGCCATTGAAATCCGATCTTCGACCTCGAGGAGACCCGGTAGGTAGATCGATCGATAGTACCTGTCGACCGACGCAAGCAGTTCCTCTTCATTCTGACTCGACTCGAACAGGGTGCTGACGGATTTGGGCATGTCGATACCGAAAATGACCGGAGCCAGTGGAAGGCGACGTCTTCGAAGGTAACGGAGCAGAGCCCAGATGGTAACGGCGCGTCGACGGCCGCTCGTTCGACGGATAGCGGCAAGCCAACGGCCCTGAGCAATACCGAGTGCCGACTGATGGATTGGATACCCGCCGAACAACTCGTCCCCGCCGTGACCCGCCAGTACGACCTTGATCTGCCCGGCGGCCTCACTTGCCACCACGAACTGCGCCATCGTGCCGGTCCCCATTCGCGGTTCAGCGAGATGACGCATGAGATCGTCAAAACGGGAAATGAGGTGATCGGGCCGGATGACCACCTCGTTCAGGTTTAGTCCGAATCTCCTCGCGGTAGTTCTGGCCAGATCCCGCTCGTCGTCCTCGGCCGACCCGGGCTCGAAGTAACCCGTAAAAGCTTCGACGCAGGCGCCGGAACGGGCGGCCAGTCCGGCCACAATGGTGCTGTCGATGCCTCCCGAAAGATACGCGCCGATGGGCCGCTCGCTCAGGAGATGCGACTCGACCGAACGCTCTACGAGCCCGCGCACGGTCGTCGGATCGCATACTCCAACGGGATCAGTGTTGCCAACGATCGGACGATCGATCCACTCCGACCTTACCCATGGCCGCGGTCCGGAGACATTCCCGACCCGAAGCACCTCACCCGGAAGTAACGGTCGCACTCCAGCGAAGAGGGACCTTCCCGGAGGCAGGTTTTGATATCCGAGTAGGCATTGCAACGACGCTCCATCGACCGAGCAAACGGATGGACCGACAAGGGCCATGAGGGCATCGATCTCTGAGCCGAAGATCACCGTGCCATCCGGTTCGAAGCGGACGAACAAGGGTTTGATGCCGAGCGTGTCCCTGAAGAGGACGACCTCATCACGTTCGTGATCGAAGTAGGCGCCGGCGAACATCCCCTCGCATGAACCGAGTGCTTTCAAGCCCTCACTTCCCAGAAGCGACAGGAGGGTCTCGGAATCCGAACTTCCCGACCACTTCACGCTCGAACCAAAGTCGCGACGCAGCGAGCGGTGATTGTAGATCTCGCCGTTGTAAGCGAGAACGCGATCCTGAGCGTCGATCATTGGCTGCCGACCCGTCGGCCCGACACCGAGAATCGCGAGCCTTACGTGACCTACGATAAACCTACGATTGCGGCTCAGGTGGCAACCCGAGTCGTCCGGGCCGCGGTGCCGAATCGAGTCAATCGCGTCATCAAGCCTCGAGGCAAGCGCGGAAGCCCCAGGCCCCGCGGCTCCGATCAGCCCGCACATGCGTCACGTTCAGACTTCGGCAATGCGCGGTGAATTCCGATCAGAAGCCTCATCGTCTCCTCCTGCTGAAGCTGAAGGACCTTGAGGACCACAAGAAAAAGGGCGATCTGCAAGGCCAAAACACTCGAGAGCCCAAGAATCACGAAGGAATGCGGCGAACGAGAGAAGGAATCACTCAAGCCGATCCAAAGATCGCGAAAGATCTCTCCCTGATCCCCCCATGCGGCCAGAGTCGCCTGGGAAATGACCACAAATTCCCAGCCGGCGACTAACGCGAGCACGATGGCGACGTACTTGAGCAAACGGGCAGGACGAACAAGTATCCCGTACATGACATGCTGCCGGGCCGCCGTGGTGATCTTGCTTCCTGGAAGCCAGTTTCGGCCGGCAGTCCGCCGTTCGGCACGCCAGGCCAAGTGCCCTGGGATCTCAACCATATTGCCACCGACCACCGACGCCAAACGAAGCATTTCGAGGTGAGCGCCTTTCCCATCGGCCTGGGCCGGCAATGACCGCACGAAATCGCCTCGATACCCACGCACCACGCAGGTGACCGTTCGTAGCTTGCCCTCGAAGAACCCTGCGAGAATCCAGTTTGCCACTCGCGAGACAAACAGACGATTCCACGGCACCCCGGAAGTGGTCCCACCACGCATGTACGGGCTGACCACGACCACGTCGGTTGAAGGCATTTCTTCGAATTTCGCAATGATCCGGGCCAGGTGCGTCACATCGTAGGAGAGATCCGCATCGAGACAGACCACATATTTTCCCCTACTCGCCTGAATCGCAGTTCGAACCGCCGCACCCCTGCCACGATTCCGATCGAAGCCGAGGGCGACAACCTTGACGCCATCTGCCGGAGTCTCGGCCTGCATTCGATCGATGATCTCACGAGTCGAATCCCGGCTTCCGTCATCAACGAGGATGATCTCAGCCGTCGCTCCCGCATCGAGATTATCCAGAGCCGCAATGATTTCTTCGACCGTTCCTGCAATTCCCTCGGCTTCATTGAAACAAGGGATGCAC
>CALFOM010000184.1 GCA_937919685.1 uncultured Phycisphaera sp. | reverse complement strand
GGCCACCCACCGACCGATGAAAAATGAAGACGCCATCTCGCCCCGTCGAGTCGCCACCATTTGCATGCCGATGTTTGTTTCCCCCCTTCCGGGGATCCACAAGCATGACCGCGCTTGGATTCGTAGCCATGCCGATTTTCGCCCACGCCGCGCATGCGACATCGCCGCTCGCCCGTGACCAGGGCCGCGGTGGCGTGACGTCCTCGTGGTGTCGCTCCTTGATGCCCCGCGTAGACACCGCGAAGCCGCCCGCCGGGAAGCCACGCGGAAGTCAGTGGTCGGTGGGTGTCCTCAACTTGCCCCGCTTTTTTCAAACGAACACCGCCCTCGGCCGACGCCGGAGGTGGTTTTCGTTTTTGGCCCTGCTAGTTGATGAGGCGATCGGTGGGTGTCCTCGACTTGCCTCCCGTGACCAGGGCCGCGGTGGCGTGGCGTCCTCGTGGTGTCGTCAGGTCTGGCGGTCTTCCGTCTTGACGCTCCTTGATGCCAAGAGTAGACACCGCCAAGGCACCCCCCGGGAAGCCACGCCGAAGTTCGTGGTCGGTGGGTGTCCTCAACTTGCCCCCGGTCTGGCTGCCTTCCGTCTTGACGCGCCTTGATGCCAAGGTCGCCATCGCGACGGCTCCCTCCAAGGATTCACGCTGAAGTTCGTCGTCGGTGGGTGTCCTCGACTTGCCTCCCGGACGGCATTCGAATCGCCTCAACTTCTTCAGTCGCTCGAGCCTTTCTCCTCCGCGGTCTTCGGCTTACTTGCCGATGCATTCGGTCTATCCGCCGTCTGCAGATCGTCCAGCATCGCGAGGACCGGGTTCCCCTTCTTCATCGGCAGCCCGATCAAACCGGATGTCGTGAAGTCGATCGTGAACACCCCGGTCATCGGCTCCCTGATACCGGAATCATCCGGCTTCAAATCTCCCCCATCCAGCTTGGACGACGTGGACCAGGCGTACTCGATGCTGAACATGCCGTCCGTTCCGGGGCGATACGTGTAACGCTCGATCACGAGTTCCGCCATCGGCACCTTGGCCGTCTTGTCGGTCTTGCCGACAGCGTCGGGGTCGGCGGAACAATCGAACCTGAACACCTTCTTGACCTTGGAGAGCCGAGATGCCGCTTCCTCGACATCTGGAAGATCCCCGTCATGCTTGCTGGCGTACTCGATGATCGGACGTGCGCTTCCTTCGAATACCTCGTCAAACATGAGCAGCCAGGGGCTGAGATCGCTCAACCAACCCTTCTGGAACTCCGCGCCTGCCGTCTTGAAGAAGGGAAGCGGGAATCCCAGATCGCCGTTCTTCAAGATCTGTTGAGTGATCGGCGTACCGTCCTGACCTTTCGGGATCGAACCGGTCGGCGTTGCCGTGACCAGTATCCCGAGTTCGTTCCGTTGCCAGCTGATGTCGATGACGACATCGCCACCATCCGGGTTCTTCCACTTCAGGCTGTCCAGCGATCCGGACTTGCCCGTCGTCAGGAAACCCGCCGCGGGACCGGACGAACGCATAACCCCCGTCTCCATCGCACTGCCGAGTGAGACCGGAGTGGGTTCCCAAAATGTCCCGCTGATATCCTCGAACACCCCGATCACGCCCGCCAGGCCCATCAAGGCGATGGCGACGAAGATCGACAGGACCGTTCTCCCTACAGGGCGAGCTCGCCTCCGAACCAGACTCACGATGAGATACGCGAGCCCCAGTCCGGCTCCCAGTCCACTCAAGCCCAAGGCCACTCGATATGACGAGTCTCCACCAAGCGCCATCACGACGATTCCGATACCGGTCGCCACCAATGAGGCCAGAGAAAAGACGACCGCAAGTCTGGAGAGTGCGGAAGATTGGTGAGAAGCAGCAGGCTGATCCATGATGGGTTTCCTCGGTGGGCCTTTGAGGACGGTCTCGTTGCAGCTTCGAGCTTTTTGACGCGGCAAAAGCTGTCGCAAGTGACCGCCCGATCGCAGATATGGAGAATCCGAAGAGGGAATGTAACCGCGTTGCAGCGTCGGGGTTTGGCAGATGTGAAGCCTCTTTGTGATGAGAGCGGGGTAGTCGGCGTGGAGTTTGTGGTCGGTGGGTGTCCTCGACTTG
>CALFOM010000183.1 GCA_937919685.1 uncultured Phycisphaera sp. | reverse complement strand
GGCAAGTTGAGGACACCCACCGACCACGAACTTCAGCGTGGCTGCCCGGGGGGCGGCTTCGCGATGTCTACGCGGGGCATCAAGGAGCGTCAAGACGGAAAGCCGCCAGACCTGGCGACACTACGAGGGCGTCACGCCACCGCGGCCCTGGTCACGGAGGCCAAGTCGAGGACAAGTCGAGGACACCCACCGACCGGCCCCGATAGGCCAGCAGGACTCAAAAACGAAAACCGCCCCCGGCGTCGGCCAGGGGCGGTGTTTGTTTGAAGAAAGCGAGTGAGGCGATTCGAACGCCCGCCATTCACGGTGGCGACGTGGTGTTTGAACTTCCCTTACCGCCACGGGCCGTGTTTGCCGACGCTCACCATGGACTTCCCGTCGCGCCGGAAGAGTCCCATATAGCCACCAAGCCAGAGCCGGCCTTCCTTGTCTTCAAACGTGCACTGGACCGCATTGCTGGTGAGTCCCTGCTCCTTGTTGAATCTGGTGAAGGACTTCCCGTCGTATCGATACACGCCGGAATTTTCGATCGGGAACCAGATGTTGCCGGACCGGTCTTGGTAGAGGTCCCACGCCTCAGTGCCCTCGACTCCGTGCGTGGTGGCGAAGTGGGTAAATGATGTGCCATCAAACCGGCAGACTCCGTTGTGATGCGTGGCGAACCAGAGACTCCCGTCCTTGGCTTCCAAGATGCAATTCACCGAATTGTGGCACAGGCCATCCTTCTCAGAGAGGTTGGTCAATGTGGTTCCATCAAAGGAATAGGCACCTCCATTGGTGGCAAACCACATCCTTCCCTTGCGGTCTTCCATGATGCAATGCACGATCCTGGCGCTGGTCACACCTCGTGTCGGGTCCGGTTCGGATTCGGGAAGCGGAAACGCCGTGAATTCCGTGCCGTCAAAGCGACTGACCCCTTGCAACGTACCGATCCAGATGATTCCCTTGCTGTCGATGACGATGCTCCAGACATCGTTGTTGATCAGGCCATCCTTCTCGGTGAAGTTGACGAACGACTCTCCGTCAAACCTGGTGATGCCGCGTTCGGTGCCGAACCAGAGATTCCCTTGCTTGTCCTGGACGATTCCCCTGACGGCGACCCCCCCGAAGCCTTCCTTGATCGAGAAATAGTCGAGCGTTTCTCCGTCGTAGCGGATCACGCCATCGCCATTGGTCCCGAACCAGAGATGTCCACGGTTGTCCTGGAAGATCCTGCGGACAAACTGGCTCAGTGGTTGGTCCACGATTGGCGCTGATTGAACACCCGACGCGTGGCTCGTCGTCGCCTGCGGCGTCCATGAGGCGTTGGTTGCGCCGGTTGCGCCGGTTGCGATCATGAATGCCAGGAAGAAACCAGAGCGCAGGAGCGGTGTATTCATAGAGAATGAATCCAGCTGAAGTGTTCGGTCGTGGTTTGTGCAGGGTGCGGTCTGTTATCGCCAAGGTTTCTTGAACGTACCGGAATCCCGGGTGCGATGTTGGTCAAAGATAAGAACCCCTGCCGAGGCAAAGGTTGTCGTTCAAAGCAGGTGCGGCGATTCGAACGCCCGACATTCACGTTGGTCGCCAGTTTGTTTCACGCCAAAATCGCGATCTTCTGTGTACCAGTCATGTCATTCATGTCATTCATGTCAGTCATGCAGACGCATCACGCCGACCTGTGCCATCATGCGGTTCGTGGACTTGCCCGTGGGGTCACCGTCGACGTAGATCAGGTACAGCCCCGTGACCTCGTGGCCGTTTTGGTGGCCTAGGCAGAGTGTCGCCTCTTCCTCGAATGTCACGATCGTCTCGAATCGACTTGGAACCATGACCGTGGGCATTGATACGTTTCCGGTCGCAACCGAGTACTCGACAAGCTTCTGTCGGTCATTCTCGTACGCGCACGGGTAGAGCATGCAGTACCCGGGAAGCGGCAGCTCATCCGTACCGGAATCCGCAGATGGCTCGTAGACGAGCATCGAGAAACCCGACAACCGATAGGTTCCGGGCTGGATGCGAACACTTCCATCGGGAAGAAGCTCGACGTCATCTCCTGAGATCACGTCAACGGTGTTCAAGGCGCGGCGATTCAGTCCCGGTTTCATCGGAACGTTCTCTATCCCGTATTCGGAGAAGAAGGCGTAGGATTGAGCAGGGTGAGAAATGTCCTTCGATCTGGGTGGCTCGGCCGTCGTACATCCCGCTGAAATCATGGACAGCAGAACGGCGAACACGAATGACACCTTTACGGTTGTCTGGTTCATGTTTCTCATGTTGTTGATGATACAGCCTCTGACGGCCTGTTCACGATCGGGGGGAGGGCAAGTCGAGGGCAAGTTGAGGACACCCACCGACCACGAACTTCCGCG
>CALFOM010000182.1 GCA_937919685.1 uncultured Phycisphaera sp. | reverse complement strand
TGGGCTCTGGACGTGCCAATGCCGCCAATGCAGTGGCGGCCATTTCTGGTGGCGGCGGCGGCGGTGGCGGTGGCGGTGGCGGTGGTGGCGGTGGAACGCCTTGTGATTCGGCCGTGACGATTGCGGGCGGCGACACCGGATTCAGTACGACGCCGGGCAGTGGCGACGTGGCACCCGCGGGATGCGGATCCATCTACGACACCAACTGGTACCGATTCACGGCGTCCAATACGGGCACGCACACCGTCTCCACCTGCAACGCCGCCAACTTCGACACGAAAATCGCGGTGCTCGGCTCGTGCGATGTGGCCAGCATCATCGCATGCAACGACGACGGCTCAGGCTGTGCGAGTTACACCTCCTCGCTCACCTTCGAGGGTGAAAGCGGGACCGAGTACATCATCGCCCTCGGCGGATACAGCTCGGGTAACACCGGCAGTGGAACGCTCTCGATCACCGAGCCCGATGGCGGTGGCGGTGGCGGTGGCGGTGGCGAAACCGGTTCCACCCTGCTGCTCGCGATCCAGGGCAACCCTTCGTTCGGCTTCGGAGTCGCCAGCGATGAAGACATCGTGGCGATCGACCTCGAGACCTACGAGGCCGAGCTGTGGTTTGACGGCAGCGACGTCGGACTCGCCAGCTATCGAATCAGCGCCTTGACGCGACTTTCGGACGGCGATCTTCTCCTGTCCTTTACCAATGCCGGTAGCGTCGACGGTATCGCCTTCGACGATTCAGACATCCTGCGATTCACGCCGACACAGCTCGGTGCCGCGACCGCGGGCAGCTTCGCCATGTGGTTCGACGGAAGCGACGTCGGGCTGACGCAGAACGGCGAAGACATCGACGGACTGCATGTTCTCGAGGATGGAACCGTACTCATCTCGACGACCGGCGGATTTCAAGTGAGTGGGCTGCGTGGGAATGACGAGGACATCATCGCGTTCTCGCCCAGTTCCCTTGGTTCGACAACCAGCGGGTCTTTCTCCGCCTACTTCGATGGAAGCGACGTCGGTCTCTCGACCTCCAGTTCCGAGGATGTGGATGCGATATCTGCAAATGAATCCACAGGGGTCTTGTCACTTTCGACCAACGGTGACTTTTCGGTGACCGGCCTTTCCGGCGTCGACGAAGATCTCTTTGACTTCACGCCCGCGACGCTCGGCTCCTCGACAAGCGGGGCTTTCTCCATCTTTATTCTCGGGTCCGAGATCGGCATTCCGAGCGGCGCTGACATCATCGGCGCCTGCGAGTTCTGACGCCCCTGGCGGGTCGAGCCGGATCTCTGAAGCGTGTCACACGCTTCTGAACGCTGGCTCGTCATCCAAGAGCGAGAAAATCCAACCAATAGGGCCGTCCGATCATTCATCGGACGGCCCTTGTCGTTGGTCTTCGAAATCGTTTGAGCCCTTGAAGAGCTCAGCCGTTCCACTGCTGAAGCGGCGGGCCTGAGTACTCCGCAAGCGGCCGGATGATCCGATTGTTCGCATGCTGCTCCATGATGTGAGCACACCAGCCAGTAATGCGGCTGGCCACGAAGATCGGTGTGTACTGCGGAACCGGGATACCCATCGCGAAGTAGGTCATTCCGCAGGGGAAGTCCACATTCGGGTGGATGTTCTTCTGATCGAGCATGATGCCCTGCACCGCATCGCCGAGATCGAACCACTTCCGAGCGGAAGCATTCTCCTCCGCCGCATACTTGAGCCCCCACTGACGAAGAATGCCGGCCCGATGGTCTCCGTTCTTGTAGACCCGATGTCCGAATCCCATGAGCTTCCGCTTCTCGGCGAAGGCCCTCTGCATCCAGGCGTCGACGGTCATCGAGCCGTCCTCGGTGTCCTTCATGATGTCGGCAAGCATCTCCATCGCGGCCTCGTTGGCGCCGCCATGAAGATTGCCCTTCAAGGCACCCACGCCACCGCAGACCGCGGAGTGAAGATCACTGTTCGTGGAGGCAATGACTCGACAGGTGAATGTCGAAGCGTTGAAATCGTGTTCCGCATAGAGAATCAAGGAGACATCCATCACCTTCGCGGCGATCTCGCCCGGCTTTTCACCGGTCATGCACCAAAGGAGGTTGGCGGCGTGATCGAGCGTCGGGTCAGGATCGATTGGCGACTTGCCTTCGAGCGCCCGCTGGTGCACACCGATACAGGTCGGAATCGAGGCGAGCAAACGCATGGACTTCCGAAGCTCGGCCTCTGCACTATTGTCCTCGCACTCTGCATCAAGATGCCCGAGGAGGCTGATCGCGGTTCGAACCACGCCCATCGGATGAGTGCCGGGGCTCTCTTGAGCAATGTGAGTGATCGCGTCGGTCACCGACTGCGGAATCGATCGCATCCCGACCAACGTCTTCTTGAACTCCGCCAACTCTCCGGCGGACGGCTTGTGGCCCACCAGAAGCAGGTACGAAACCTCCTCGAACGAGGCGTTCGCGGCAAGATCCGCGATTTCGTAGCCGCGATAGATCAGCTGAGTCTGGTTGACCGAGCAGATCTGGGTCTCTCCGATGGTTTGGCCGGCGAGGCCGCGGGTGTCAGTGACGGTCGAGCTCACGATGTTTCCTTTCGATCGATGGCGAATTCAAGTGGAAGACTCTTCAAATTCCGGGGTGACCATCGTACCGCCCCTTCCGACGTGCGCTCGGGATCGATCGGATCCACGAACCATCACCAGTCTCCCGGCCTCGAAACTGGGCTCGAAGACCTAGACTATTGCCATGAATGCAGACATCAACCGACGCCTGGCACCGCTCATCACAGGACTGACCCTCCTTTTCGTTCTCTCCAGCGGTGGCTGCAACGGGACTGAGACCTCCTCCGTCACCGGGGCCATCCGATTCTCCAGCGGCGTCGAACGGTTGCATTCGTGGCTCTGTGGTCATTTCGATTCCTCGGCCCAAGCGGCACGGGATACCGCATTCCGCTCGATCAGCCTGAATGCCACGCCGATCTGGCCGTCCCGCGAGGACGGAAGGTGGCTCTATCTCGAACAAGCCGCCAGCGATTCGCTCGATCGACCCGATCGCCAACGGGTCTACCGGATTCGTAATGACGCGCAGGGCGGGTTGATCTCCGAGGTCTTCACGTTCCAACAGGGCGAGTTTCCTCCTCCTGAATCGTGGCGGACCCCGGACTACTTCTACGCCATCGATCCCGCACTCCTGGTCCCACTCGAAGGCTGCACGATCCACCTGGTCGCCGTCACCTCGCCCGAACCTGCTTTCACCGGCGGAACCAAAGGTGATGGTTGTAAGAGCGCCCTCGCCGGCGCCAATCATGCGACCAGTGAGGTGAGGATCGACGCCAGAGTGATCAGTTCCTGGGATCGCGGTTTCGACGAGAATGGAACCCAAGTCTGGGGCGCAGAATCAGGGCCGTACGAATTCATCCGACTGGATGACGGGGGCTGATCCGAGCCGACCAGCTCGACGGTTCACTCCCCGCCGCGTGGGAAACGCCACTCCGTACCCGGGGTGTACCCGAGCAGGTCATAAAGCTCCTGACGCGACTGCATGCGGTCGAGAATCGGTTCGACCGATCCCGACCTGCGGAGCTCGCTCAAGCCACGTACGACCTCGCCCATCGCGAGTCGCATCATGCTGAGCGGGTAGATCACCATTCGATACCCGAGTTCGCCGAATCGTTCCGCGGTGATGATCGGCGTTTTTCCAAACTCCGTCATGTTTGCAAGAAGCAGGCCCGGTGACCCGGTTGCGAAGGTTTGGAATTCAGCCTCCGACTGCAGCCCTTCCGGGAAGATGGCATCGGCCCCGGCCTCGCGATATCGATTCCCCCGATCGATCGCATCTTCCATGCCGGCCACGTGTCTGGCATCGGTCCGCGCGATGATCATGAAACCGGGGTCCTTCCGGGCGTCAGCCATCGCCGAGATCTTTTCGCAGAATTCCTCGGCCGGAACAAGTTGCTTGCCGTCAAGATGGCCGCATCGTTTCGGAAAAACCTGATCCTCGACGTGCAGCGCCGCGGCACCCGCCCGTTCGTATTCAACCACGGTCCGGACCGCGCACTCGACCTCCCCGTATCCGGTGTCGGCGTCGGCGATGACCGGAATGCCGGAGGCGTCGGCGATCTCTCGAACGGTCCGTACGACCTCGGTCAGCGTCAGCAGGCCGACGTCCGGGGTTCCAGCCACGTTCGCAGTCGCGCCCCCGGAGATGTAACAGGCGTCGAAACCCGCTTCTCTCACCGCCATCCCCACCAGCGCGTTGAATGCTCCGGGGATCATGACGACGTCCTGCTCGACGAGAGCCCGAAGGCGGGCACCGGGATGCTGCATGGGAATTCTCCTGATCTCACATTCTATCGTCCATCGTCGGCCCGTCAGAGCAGCGCGAACAACACCAGGAAGAGCACCGCGGCAAGGACATGGAGGGCCCAGACGCCTGCCGCGACCGCGATTCGCGGCCCCTTCCCACCCCGGAGCAAGGCGGCCGAGTCCCGATGAAGGGCCCAGGTCAGCACCCCGCTGACCATCGCGAACCCCTCGAACATCAGGACGACGCTCAGCACCGAAACCACCGATGCGGTTGAAAAGAGGACTTCAAGGATGGCGCCGATTCCAAGGAATGCACCCAAGATCAATGTGCCGCAACCGGGTGCGACGGCACACCGGTACCAGCCGACCGGCAATGCCGTTGCTCAAATCTCAAGCGTGAGTTCTTCCCCGCACTCCGAGCAGCGAGGCCGCGTGACCTTTTTCAGATCGAATCCGCAGGCGGAACATTCCGCGGGCCTGGTCTTGACGAACATGAGAAACAATCCGTCGACCACTATCGGGGCCGATTCGCACTGGCCGTCGTTTTTCTGGTCAATCGCCATACCAGCCACGATCCCGCGATCCCACGATCCTAAAGACCGCGGTCAGACCTCATTCGGATGCGGGAGACCGAGCCTCCACGACGGGGTGGCCGAGATTCTCGCTCATCGGCCTCAGGCGGCGATTCGAATCTTCAACGGTCCAGTTCGAATGTGCACACCACCAGGAATCTGGTTCAGTTGCTCGTATGCCTCTTGGAATCTCGTCTCCGATTGATCGAGTTCCGAACCGATCTCCTGCATCGCTTCCTGCAACTCGTTCTGAACCTCCTGCATCGCTTCCTGCAACTCGTTCTGAACCTCCTGCTTCACCTCGTTCAAA
>CALFOM010000181.1 GCA_937919685.1 uncultured Phycisphaera sp. | reverse complement strand
ATCTCAGTCAATCTCATGCAACTCATCTACACCATCGTCTTCCTTGGTTTCTTCGCTGGCGCACTGGTCTCACCCGTGCTTTCGCCGATGTTCCTGCATCCGACGGAGCATGGCGTGCTGCCCGATGGAACCAGCGTGGCGACCCGAGCCATGCTGCTCGGCGTTGCCATGGGGATGATGCGGTTCGGTGAGTTCATCGGCTCACCGATCCTCGGACAGCTCTCCGATCGGTTCGGACGGAAAGGAACGCTGGCGCTGGCGATCCTCGTCACCGCCGCCGGGAACCTTGCGATCGGATTGGCGATCGAGGTCGAGTTGGTCTGGATCATCATTGTCGGTCAGTTCTTCATTGGCTTCGCCGGTGTGCTGCTGGTGCTGGCGATGGCGGAAGTCGCCAATCGATCCGATGGTGTGACAAAGACCCAGCGATTCGGCTTCATCTACTTGGCGAGCAGTCTGGCGTATGTCTTCGCGCCGGTGATCGGGGGCCATCTTGCCGACAAGAAGTTGTTCAACTGGGCGTCGTATTCTCTACCGTTCTACGTGGCTGCGGCGATCTGTCTCGGGTGCGTCCTACTGATTCTGTGGCGATTCCCATCGTCGCCTGCCACGTCGTCGATCCGCGAGCCAATCAAGCTCGCGAAGGGGTTCCGGGAACTCGGTCAGGCTTTTCGAGCCGGCCCCTTCCGTTCGCTCCTGATGGTCAACTTCTTTATCTACATCGGTATCGATTTTGTGTTTCAGTTCAACCCGGTCTACTTCGTACAGAAGTGGGAATTCACGTCGTCGCAGGTGGGCTGGTTGCTTTCCTACACCAGCGCCGCGATGGTGGCGACGCAGTGGTTGTTGATCAAGCCGGTCGGCAAGCGATGGGCGCCGCGGGTAGTGACTGCGGGTGCCGCGATCGCGCTTGGAGCTCTCCTCACCCTCATGATCCTGCCCGATCAATGGCAGTGGCTCTGCGTGCTTCTACCCCTAGTCGGAGCGTCCATGGCGATCGCGACCACGAACATGTCGGCGTTGCTCTCTGATACGGCCGACCCCGAGGCACAAGGACGGATGTTGGGAATCGCGCACTCCGTCCGGGTGTTTGGTTCGGCATTGCTCTGTTTCGGTGGTGGCATCCTGGCCGGACTGGCGCCGCAGTATCCGATCCTAGTCGGCGCGATCGCGTCGGCCGTGGCCGCCGGATTGCTCATCATCGGCGGTCGCCACCTCAAGTCGACGGGAACTCCCACCTGAGACGTCCGGGGGTCAAAACGCTCAGTCATCCATCGGCGCACCACGCAAGAACTTCAGTCGATCGAGTCGAGCGAGATGTTCTTCGACCGCAGCGAACCAACGGTTTCATCACGCCAGACGACGACCATGCTCGGGGGACGACCGGAGGTTTCGTCACCGGGGACGAGCACCGATCGAGGAAACCCAGCGCGGCGGCCGAGATTCATGACATCGACGTAGTGGACGCGGCCGAGTGAACCATCACGACCCAGCCGGCGCATCGCAATCGAACCGAGTTCGTCATCCGAGTCGGAGGCCGGTGCGAAGGTCGTCGACCCTGGCTCCCGACGGTCAATCCAGAGAACGATCGCATCACCGTTGGGAAGCATGACGACATCGGTACGGCCGATGGCCTGTTGTGCCAGGGTCTGTGGTGGCGTGAAGGTCGTGCCGCCGTCGCCGCTCCGGGCCGCGAGTACTCGTGGCCCGCCATCGCCTGCGGCGGTGAACCACGCCACGACCATCTCGTCGCGAATAGCATCGACGCTGGGACCGTTCACGGGGCAGGCGGGGAATTCCCATCGGTCGCGGGAGACCGGCATCGGCGCGGTCCATCCGTCGGCGGTCCGACGCACGATGAAAATGTCGCGTTCCTCGTTCGGTCCCCGATCGCGGTACACCACGACCGGGCCGTTGGAAGTCATTGCCATGTCGGTGTCGCAACACTCACAGACCCGAGCATCGAGCCCGATCGAGCGCGGCGGACCAGTTGCGGATGGGTCATCGCCGCTTGAAACGAGCGTGGCTCGCAGCGACATCGCACCGCCACCGCCGTGACCATGATCTTCATGACCCCCCTCGGCTTCTGGCGTCATCTGCCGTCCGTCAAGCCAGGTGAACAGCACGCCATCGGGAAGCGGCAGCGCGGAAACGAATCCGTGTTCGACCGGACGTTCGTCATCATGGAGCCACCCGAGGTCACTCCAGGTGGCGCCCTCATCGGTCGAACGAGAGAGCATCACGCCATAGGCATAGGTGCCGCCTTCCATCTTCTGAAGGCGATGGGCGATCAGGGATCCGTCCGGAGACCGGCGGATCGCGGGGCGATCGGCCCAGTTGGCGAAGAGGTCGTCGCCGTCGTGGATCGTCCGTGGGTCGGTCCACGTCAGGGCCGCATCGCCTTCATCATCCGTCCCAGGTCCGAAACGACTGAAGCGAATGGCATGGGTTCCCGGAGCACTCGGCTCGATCCAGGTTGCCAGGACCCCGTCGCCATCAGGGCTCAGTTCGACGGCGAAAGCGCCAGCGGCTGCGGGAGGATCTGACGTCGCATTGGTCGCTCCGACGGTGAGCATGAAGAGGGCTGAAGCGAACAGTCCTCGAAGGATCGAAGCGTGTTGAGCGGAGTCGTTTCTTTGGGTCATGATCATGGTGTGATTTCCTCGCCTGGCGGGAGTAGAAGTTCTTCGCGAACCACGCGACGCGGCTCGACCTCTATCACGGGGGGGATCAAGAGGTCGTCGGCGCTGGTGGTACCGAGATCCTTCATCTTCCGTGCGGCGGGAAGAATCGAGCTCTCCAGAGAGCCGACGGCCCTGTTGTAGTCTTCGGTTCCCTGACGGAGCCGGTCGCCGATCTTCATGAAGTGGGTATTGAACGTTCCCAGTCGATCGTAGAGCGCGGCGCCGGCCTGAGCGATCTCGCGGGCGTTGGCTGCGACCTTCTCCTCCTGCCAGCCGTACGCGACGGCCTGTAGGAGACCGACAAGAAGCGTCGGAGTGCAGATGAGCACGTGCTTCTGCATCGCGTCGTACTGAAGATCTGGCTTTCGCTCGAGCGCTGCGACTAAGGCGCTCTCGATGGGCATGAACATGACGACGATTCGAGGCGTGCGTTCGAACTGCTCCCAGTACTTCTTGTCCGAGAGGTCGCGAACGTGCTTCTCCACGGCACCGGCGTGCCGATGCATCTGGGCCTCGCGGAGTTCCGGCGTCTCACTCTCGAGCATGTCGAGATAGGCGTCGATTGCCACCTTCGAATCCACCACGATCTCGCCGCCGCCGGGCATCTTGACGATCATGTCGGGACGGAGAATCTTGTCGCTTCCCAAGACTTTGACGGAGACTTGCTCCTCGAAGTCGCAATGCTCGGACATGCCGGCGATCTCGACGATGTTGCGAAGTTGCATTTCGCCCCAGCGGCCTCGCTGTTCTGGCCGGCGGAGCGCGGAGACGAGTTTTCCTGTTTCGTCGCGAAGGGACTTGTGCCCTTCCGCGATGACCTTCATCTGTTCTTCAATCCCGGTGAACGCCTTGACCCGACTCAGTTCGAGCTTCTGAAGGGTCTCTTGCTGCAAGGTGATTGACTCCTTCATGGGCTTCAGCATCAATTCGAGCTGCTCGTGTCGCTTGGTGAGGTCGCCGTCGATCTTCTCCTTGGCAGTGTCGAAGTGGGCCTTGGCCAGTTTTACGAACTGGTCACTGCTCGACTTCAGCGCCTCGACCCCAAGCGCCTTGAAGGTCTCTTCGAAACGCTTGCGGGCCTCTTCGAGACCACGCGCGTGCTCGTCGTGCTTCTCGTTGGCGGCCTTCAGGTTCCCTTCCATCCGAGTGGTCGCAATTCGTGCTTCCTCGGAGGCCTTCATGGCGGTGTCACGAGCCTCGATGGCCGTGTCGACATCCGCCTTGGATTCCGCGAGCCGGCCCTCGATCTCGACGGCCCGGGCATGAGCCGCGTCTGCTCGCGCCTGACTGGCGGCGAGTTGGGAACCGAGGGCCCCCTGCCGACGGCCAAGCAACAACGACACCCCGAGTGCCGCCACAACGGCACCGAGGACGATTCCGGAGAACAACCAGAGAAGATCGGTCATGGTGCGATCGTAACACCCCGCCTCTGCCGATCGGACCCGTTTTGGAGTGGAATCGTGGGGTTCAATTTGACGGTCAAGGTTGAGGCATCGAAGGTATCGAACATGAAACACCATTCCTCGACCCTGATGATTCTCGCCGCGATCCTCTTCACAATGCCGAGCCTCGCCTTGGCGATCGGTGGCCAAGCCGCGCCGGATACAGAAACGACGGTCTCCGGCGTTCCCGCAGTGGTCGTATTCGAAGCAGTGGTCGACGGGTATTCCCACATTCGGATTCCGACCCTGTTGACGTTGGAGGACGGCAGCCTGCTCGCCTTCGCAGAGGGGCGTGCGGGAGGTGACCATGCGAAGAACGACATCATTCTCAAGCGGTCGACCGACCGAGGGATCACGTGGGGGTCAATCCAGATCCTTGATGACCAGGGTGGCGACTCACTCAACGATCCCATGGCAGTCGAGATTCGACGCGGACCCCACCGAGGACGAGTGGTCGTCTTCTATATGTCGTTTCCAGAGGGATGCCACACGAATTGCGTGAAGCCGGGATACGGGTCGGACAGTTCGCGGAACTGGATGATGACCTCCGATGATCGCGGCGCGACGTGGACCACGCCGGCGGACATCACCGAGATCGCGCGGCGGCCGACCTCGAGCTTCGCAGGGAGTCCGGGGGTCGGGATCCAACTCGTCAAGGGTCGCCATGCCGGTCGGTTGGTGATTCCGTATCGACAGGGACCCCTCTCTCGCGTCCAGATCTACATGCTGTTCTCGGATGACGGCGGTGCGATGTGGACTCGTGGTGAACTCGTCGACGATGGAACCGACGGGGGTGGCGGGGATGAAGTCGCGATCGCCGAACTCTCGGATGGAACGTTGATCCTCAATGCACGAGGACACAATGGCGCGCCAAAGTCTCGCAAGACCGCCCGATCGACGGACGGTGGCGTCACCTGGACCCCGCTTGCGAATGATCCGTCGCTTCCGTCGCCCCACTGCATGGCGTCGATCATCCCGTTCAGCATTGAGACGGCGGCCGGTTCCCAGTCCGGGCTTCTCTATGCCGGACCGTGGAGCCCCGATCGGCGGGCCCTTGGCTCGATCTCGGTCAGTGACGCCGCCGGGGAGAATTGGTCGGGGCCGATTGAAGTGGTGCCGGGCGGCTTCGCGTACAGCCAGCTGTCGATGATCGGGAAAGGCGAGGTCGGGCTGCTCTTCGAAGGGGCGGGCTATGCCCAGATCGCCCTGCTGCGTCTTGATCTCAAGGATCTTCTGATCCGGGTCGAGGCCGAATTACGCCCCGTCGAGACCCCACCATCCGGATCCTGAGCCGGTCAGCAGGCAACGGGATCGCTTAGGAACCTGAGGCAAGACCTTCAATTTTCCGAATTCCACCCGAGTCCTGGAGACTCGACCCGGAGACCGGCCATGGACTCAGTGGTGACGACGCACGACTGCCATGATCTGGACGCGGTTCGATCAGGGGATCTTGAAGCCTTCGGGCGGATCCATGATCGGCATGCCCCCTTAGTGCTTTCTCTGTGTCGCCGCCGCGGCTTCGGTGGACCGAGTGGTTCGCCGGCCGATGCCGAAGACGCGACTCAGGAGGTTTTCATCCGTGCCTACCGCAAACTCGACACCGTGGAAGACTGCACTCGACTCCGGTCCTGGCTTTGTGCCATTGCCGGGTACGTGCTTCGTGAACGCCGACGAGCGGCGGCTCGCCGTCATCATCATGAGGACGTCGCCATGAGTGCTGCCATCCGAAGCCATGGCGGCGCCTCTTCCGTGACGCCGGATCAGGAACTATCTCGGCGTGAGCGCTTCGTCGCCCTTGAGTCCGCCCTCGACGGACTCGCGGACGAGGAACGCCTCGCGATTCACCTTCATTATCTCGAACACGATCCGGTGGCGGCCGCCAAGGAATCCCTAGGGCTCTCCCGCAGTGGTTTCTACAAGTTACTCGCCCGCGCCCGGACTCAACTCGCCAACCAACTCCGCGATCACGCGCCGGAGGACTCCCGATGAACCATCGACTCTTTAATCTCAGTATTCACCGCGCCCCCGATGCCCCTGGCTCGGGAGGTTCCGACGACCTCGACCGGCTCCTTCGCGACTGGCACGATGAGAACACCGCTTCGGCTCG
>CALFOM010000180.1 GCA_937919685.1 uncultured Phycisphaera sp. | reverse complement strand
TGATCTCGGCCCTGTCCGCGAGCTTGCCCGCGAGCTTGATCTCGGCCCTGCCCGCGAGCCTGATTTCCTGCGTTGTCATGATCTCGACGGGCGCCGTCCTGAGTGTCGGCCTTCCGACCTCTTCGCATGGGCTGTTCGAGATCATTCGCTCCACGACGGCGAGCGGCTGATGGGTCATTCTTCTTATCGCGTGGCGAAGTTTTCGAAACCGCGTCATCAGGTCGCCCGGCATCCGCGGCCTTGGCCTTGCGAGGAGTTCGGCTGGCACGTTCCGTTCTGGGAGGTGCGTCATCTTTTGGCGGTGCCACCGACCACGTGGCGGATTCGGCGGTCGTTGAGATTGCGATCGCGGGTGTCACAAGGCCTGCGAAGGCCGTCAGGAACATGGCAGGGATGATGAGTTTCACTTGAAGCACGGAAGAACCTCCAGCAGTTGGTGGCGAGCGAGAAAGCATGATCGCATGAGAAAAAACGAAGGTCCGGTTCGCGGTTTGGTACCGGACATCAGTCCAACGCAGAACATTGATCCTGCATTGCGTCTTGTTGCTGTTTGAACCAACGAGGATCTCGAAACATGCCCCGGATGACCGAGAACATGGAGAACCAGAGCCTGGCAGGACCCGAAAATCGGATCAGGAGTGGGGCTATCGGTGAAAGGAACGGATTCTGCAGGCGACGTGCTACAGTCGTCATCAAGTCGTTCAATTCAGGATCCGCTTCCATGGGAGTTTGTTCATGTCCGAGACCACCGCACCGTCCATTGCCTTGACCAAGGAGACGATCGTTTCGCTTGACCCCGCCACCGGTGAACCCGTCGGAGAGGTCGAAATGACGCCCGTCGGACTCATTCCACAGTTGGTTCGCGACGCCCGGATGGCCCAGCGGAGTTGGGGAGCGCTGAGTCTGGAGCAGCGGGCGGAGATCCTGAAGTCCGCAGTTCCACGACTGAGCGAAGAGGCCGAGCGCATCGGCGAACTTCTGACGCGTGAAATGGGCAAGCCGAGGCCTCAGGGTGTGAGCGAGGCCAAGTACTGCGCAAGCGGAATCACCGGCGAAGTCGACGCGATCGTCGAGGCACTTCGCCCGGAGACTCTGGAGGATGGCAGTACCCTCACCACCCTTCGGTTCGATCCCTACGGGGTCGTCGCGGCGATCACCCCGTGGAACTTTCCGTTGTTGATGGTCTTCCAGTCGGTGATTCCGGCGCTGGTCGCGGGTAACACCGTTCTTCTCAAGCCCAGTGAAGAGACGCCGTTGGTGGCTCTTGAATGGGTCAAGGTCTTCAACGAGGCGCTGCCTCCCAATGTGCTCCAAATCGTGGTCGGTGATGAACGTCAGGGCAAGGCGCTCGTCGAAGCACCCATCGATCTTGTGGTGTTCACCGGCAGCCGGGAAGCCGGGAAGCACATTCTTCGTGAGGCGAGTGGCGGCCTGAAGCGGGTGATCCTCGAACTCGGGGGCAAGGACCCGATGGTCGTTCTCGACGGTGCCGACCTCGACGCCGCTGCCGCTTTCGCCGCTAGGAATTCCTTCCGCAACGCCGGTCAGGTCTGCGTGAGCACCGAGCGGATCTATGTCGATGAGAAGATCGTCGACGAGTTCACTGCGAAGCTCATCGAGAAGGCGGAGGGCATGAAACAAGGGCCGGGCATGGAAGCTGGTGTGGAAGTCGGCCCGATGATCAACCGGCGGCAGAAGGACCACGTTCTTCGGCAGATCGAGTCGGCAGTTCGCGACGGCGCGAGAGTTCTGCTCGGATGCGACGGACCCGTGAAGGGTGACGAAGGGAACTTTGTGCCGCTCACGGTGCTCACCGACGTGAATCACGACATGGAGATCATGAGCGAGGAGACCTTCGGGCCGGTGGCCTGCGTGATGTCGGTGCGCGGCCAGGATGATGCGGTCCGCAAGGCCAATGACACCCGATTCGGTCTCGCCGCGAGCGTCTGGGGAAAGGCGGAGAACGCGGAATCGGTGGCCGCGCAACTGACCGCCGGCATGATCGGTGTGAATCAAGGCTGCGGCGGCGCCGAGGGAAGTCCTTGGGTTGGCGCAATGGAGAGCGGATACGGATGGCATTCTGGCAAGTACGGTCATCGCCAGTTCTGCCAAGTCCGCACCATTAGCCGAGCCGCGACGAAACCTTCAAAGGACTGAATCGATGCCACTTCCGATTGCCGGTGAAATCGAGGTCGAAGTGACCGGCAGCGCGCCGGTCTCCATCCACGGCGACCTCTATGCGGATCTGGCAGTGCTGGTTCCCGGAGATGCCGCGTCGATCATGACGCGGATCCCGGTGCACGTTTTACCCGTTGGAGAAGACGGGACGCATCGCTTGCCGAGCCCCGGAGATCGCCTGGTTCTTCGCGTCCTGCTCGGCCAGGTCGACGGCGTTCGGCCCGCGGGTTAACTCATCGAACCGGGAATCGCCGCGGACTCAGCCGAGCACGGCGTCGATTCTCTCTTCGATCGATTCATCCCATTTGAAATCGGCCGCCTTGGCATTCTCGAGGATCTGCTCCGGGCGGCTGGCGCCGACGATGCAACTCGAGATCTCGGTTCTTCGCAGACACCATCGAAGTGCGAGCGTCGACATGGGGACTCCGAGATCCGCGGCGATCCGCGCCAGGCGGCGGACCTTTTCAATGTTGGAGTCGGTGAACCGGGCTCGCAAGAACTTGCCCTTTTTCTCGTGATCGGCTCGGCTTCCGTCCGGCGTTTTATTCACGTACTTGCCCGTCAACATGCCTTCCGCCAACGGAGAGAAACAGATGTTGCCGATCCCGCACCGTTCGGTCGCCGGGAACGTGTCCTCCTCCCAGTGCCGATCGAGCATGTTATAAATCGGTTGGTTCGAGATCGGACGGTGCCAGCCGGCGTCTGTGCAGATGGAGGCGGCCGCTTGGATCTGCGCCCCCGTCCATTCGCTGGTACCCCAGTAGATGGTCTTCCCACGCTCCACCAGATCGCTCATGGCGCGGCACGTCTCTTCGAGCGGGGTGTTCTCGTCGAATCGGTGGCATTGATAGAGATCGACGTAATCGACTTCGAGACGGGCCAGCGACTTGTCGAGTTCTTGGTGCAGATGCTTGCGAGAAAGGCCGCGATCGTTCGCGGTGGGGAACGGCCAGTCCGGCTCATACGGCCAGAATGCCTTGGTGGCGAGCACGAAAGTCTCGCGTCGGAACGGGCGGAGCGCATGGCCGACCACGGTCTCGGTCTCGCCGGAGCCGTAGGCATTGGCGGTATCGAAAAAGTTGATTCCCGACTCGTACGCGGTGCGATGAAGTTCGGTGGCGATTTCCAGATCACCTTCGTCGAGGGTGAGCCAGGATCCGAACCCGATTTCTGAGACGACGAGACCGCTTCTTCCGAGGCGTCGATAATTCATGTCCATTTTACTCCGAGTTGTTCGAGCTCCGCCGCCATCGCCGGGGCGATCGAAGTGAGGAGTCTATGTCAGGCTCCGATTTGCGGTTCCATTCGAGGCTAATCTCTCTGCATGCTCGATTCAGACGTTCTACTCAAGATCTACTCCGCCGGCTGTTTCCCGATGTGGGACGAAGTCAACGAAGAGACAGAGGTCTTTAGACCTGACCCACGGGCAATCATTGAGCTGGATCATTTTCACGTGCCTCGTCGGCTCGGGAAGCGAATTCGGCAGCGACCATTCCGCATCACCACGGATCTTGAGTTCGAAGCCGTGATGGACGCGTGCCATGAAGCTCGAGACGATGGTTGCTGGTGTTCGCCGGAGATGGAGGTCGCGTATCTAGAACTCCACGAGCGAGGCTTTGCCCACAGCGTCGAGGCCTGGCGGGATGATGATCTGGTCGGTGGACTCTACGGCGTGCAACTCGGCGCGGCGTTCATGGCAGAATCGAAATTCAGCCTTCCGGAATTCGGAGGGACCGATGCTTCGAAGATCGTGCTGATCGAGACGATGCGGAGTCTCCAGGAGGCAGGTTTCGAACTCTTCGACGTCCAGTTTCGGAACGACCACATCGATCAATTCGGGGTGGTCGAGATCGCCGCGGACCAGTACGAGCAGCGGCTCGCCAGCGCGATGGTGCATCCGCGCGACTGGCCAGTGGCTGCCGATGGCGAGCGACTCCTCCGCGGCTCGTGCGCCGATGCGCCGTCCGGTTGATCGCGCTGCACACGATGGTGCGGGCTCAAGGTCCGTGAAGGCGTTGGCGGCGATCCGAGCACCATAGGAGGCCTCACTGGCTCCAACGCACTGTCGAGATGAGGCCTTCGGCAGGGGGTGCGGTCCGCCGCTCACTTCCGCGGGGGTATGCCAGGTGCGACGTTCTTGCCGCCGGACGGCTACGCTGTTCACTTCGATTCTGTTGACAAGTGCGGGGTCGGACCCACCCGGAGTTCTCGGCCTTCCGACCGTTGCAAGAGGACACAAGGACGCTCGCACGCACACCCGCGCTAGAACATCAAACCTGCGGATCGCCCTTGTCATCCTTCTGCCGCCAAGTCGCCAGTTTCTCCGATTCGCAACCAACAGTCTGAATTCCACGAAGGTGCCCCTCAGATGGACTTTCAAGACCAGCAGCAAATGCCGATCGACGACCTGACAATCTGCTTTACGACATTCAACAGCATTCGCACGATGCCTCGAGCGCTGGCGGCGGCCCGCGCGTTGTCGAAGAACATCGTGGTTATCGATTCAGGCTCGACGGACGGCACACTTGATCTGTGCCACGAGAATCACGTTGCTCCCGTTCATCGTGGCTGGACGACGATGAAGGAACAGATTGAGTTTGCCATGTCATTTTGCAGTGGCACGACTTGGACGCTCGTGCTCGATTCGGATGAGATCGTGCTCGATGATTTGGCATCGAGCATTCGAACGGCAATGGCCAACGCAAAGCCGGATGAAACCGGTTTTGAAATGAATCGGGTCACCTGGCTTCATGGCCGACCGCTTCGGTACACGTTTCAACCAGAGTGGCGACTGCGGCTGATACGTTCCGACGTGGGAGTCGTCAGGTCCGACACCGCGGGTGTGCATTACAGATTCGAAGTCACTTCCGGTCGGGCGAGCAGAATTGACGGTGTTCTCCGGCATGATGCATGGGTTGATGTGGGAGACATGCTTGCCCGGGGTGTCCGGTGGAGCAACGCGACGGGCCGTGCTGCCACGCGGGGAGGCCGCATCACCAATATCTGCTTCAATCCAGTGATCGCATTTCTGAAACAACTCTTGCTCAAGCGGGCGTTCTTGGATGGCTGGCGAGGCTGGGCCGCCGCCGGAGCGGTCGCGGTTGGAACGCTGTGCAAGCACATCGCCATCATGGAGCGGCGTGGTCTGGAAAAAGAGCGAGCCAAGGGCGGCGTCGAAGTAGAGAATTCGTGACCCGTATTTGGGCTGCGATCATCGGTGCGGTCGACGAGTCACCGAACCGCATTTTTTTTCTGATCAGAACTCCGGTTGTCCGAACAGCGCCCACCGCCACTGGTGAGTCTCAGCCGCCTCGAGGACTCCGGTCGTCGGCGCATTGATCAATCGGAGCTGGAGTGAACT
>CALFOM010000179.1 GCA_937919685.1 uncultured Phycisphaera sp. | reverse complement strand
ATCGGATCGATCGGATTGATCTGATGGATCATGGAATCAACGCTTGGGCCCAACGGCCCCGCGGAGAAAGATCGAGGGATGGGCCCCATAGGGACCGATCATTGGCCCATGTGAACGAAGTGCAAGTCGATGTAGCGAGCAACGTAGTCCAGAATGCTCGATGCTTCCGGGATCTCGGAATTGGAGGTCGGCCCCATGGGCTCGAACCGCATTCCCCGGAATCGCTCGACTGCATCGGCCGGGCTTAGGCCGTGTTGAAGGGCCAGGCTGAAGGCACGGCAGAAACCCTGAATCAATCCGGAGAGCGTGGATCCTTCCTTGCTCATCTTGATGAAGACCTCGCCGGGCTGGCCATTTTCGAAGAGACCGATGGTCAGATAACCTTCGTGACCAGCAATGGCGAATTTGTGGGTGATCGAGGAGCGTGTGTTCGGGAGGGTGTGACGAGTGGGAACGACCGTGGTCGGCATCTTCGAAATGCTCCTGATGGGCCTGAACATTCGCGGCTCTGACAATCGAGCGACGGGATATCAGGCAGCTTGACGTTGAAGATCGTATCGGTCCGTGGGGGGTTCCTGCTCGACTTTCGCGTTTCCGATCCAAAAAAGAACGCGGCCCACCAGCAGGATGCTTCGAGGGCCGCGTTGGTTCTTCTTCCCGGAGCGTCCGGGGCTTCTTCTTCGTCGGCTGGTCCGGAACGCCGGCTCAGGCTTCGGCGGTCTCGGTTTCGGCGTCGGTGTTTTCCGACGTCTCCTCAGCGGACTCCTCGGAGCCGCTCTCAGCCGCCTTAGGCTTTCGTCGTCGGGAGGGTTCGATGAGTTCGCCTTCGTTGTCGAACTCCATCTCTTCACTTTCTTCGGAGAGGCTTCGGTCGGCTTCCACGATGACAAGGATTTCCGCTCGAAGGTCCTTTTCAAACTGAATCGTCACCGGGTAGTCCCCGATTCGGCGGATTGGATTGGCCAGTCGAATGGCTCGTTCGTCCACGCCGTGACCGAGGGCGACCAGTGCATCGGAGATGTCCCGCTGGGTGACCGAGCCGTAGAGGACGCCGCGGTCGTTGCAACTGCGGACGAGGGTGGCGGTCATCTCTTCGAGGGCGCCGATGATCGTCTTGCGCTTTGCTCGAATCTCTTGGACTTCGGCGTTGGCTTCGGCACGAGCGGACTGCAACGCCGCGACTCGCTCGTCGGTTGGCGCTTCGCCGATGCCGAGAGGCAGCAGAAAGTTCCGGGCGTACCCGGGCTTGACCTTGACGACGTCACCCACGATGCCGAGGCTTTCGACGTTGCGGTTGAGCAGAACGGTGATGGTTCGATTGGAAGGGGTTGGCATAGTTGTCTCGCTGTCCTCGTTTCCGGGTTAGGAGCCAGCACTACAGGGCCGGCCCCAGCGACGAATGGACTAGTATGACAGATCCGGCCTCTTCACGGAAGGGCCGGATCTGTCAGTTGATCGGTATTTCGGGGCTTCGGTGCTCGCCGTGAGCAGACTCAGAACGGAATATCCGAGTCTTCGACCGCTTGATGGCTTCCGCCACCCGATCCCTCCGAAGGGACCCCTGAGGGGGCGCCGGAGTTCTGGCTTCCGCCGCCTTGGTAACCACCACCGGACGGGGCCCCGGCAGACTGGTAATTCCCGCCACCGCCGCCACTGCTGTCGCCGGCACCGCCGCCGCCCTCCCGGCTTCCAAGGAATTGAAAGTTCTCGACAACCACCTTGAGCTTCGAGCGGCTCCCTCCGTCTTTGTCCTGCCAGGAATCCAATTTGAGCCGGCCCTGGATCATGACCGGACGACCCTTGGAGAGGTACTGGGCCATCACTTCCGCCTGGCGGCCCCAGGCTTCGCAATCGACGAAGGTCACCTCTTCACGGCGTTCTCCATCCTTGGTTTGGTACTGGCGATTCGTCGCCAGGCCGATGTTCGCAACAGTCTGGTTGGAGGGCGTATGCCGCAATTCGACGTCGCGGGTGAGATTTCCGATGAGAATGACTTGATTAAAACTGGCCATGAATCGTCTCCGAGGTCTTGAAGTTCCGGAAGTCTACGCTGGCACTCGGAGATCCTGCCCGGATGGCGCGGAAAAGCGACGAACCATCCACATGGGGAAAGGCCTCGGACCTGTCTCGGGACCACGAAAACGGAGGACGACCGGTGGTCGTCCTCCGCATTTCAAATGGGATCGAGCGCCTGGTCAGGCCTTGTCGTCAGCCTTATCGTCAGGAGCCGTCTCGGGTTCTGCAGGCACCGCAGCGGGCGCTTCGGCTTCGGCAGCGGGCGCTTCGGCTTCGGCAGCGGGCGCTTCGGCTTCGGCAGCGGGCGCTT
>CALFOM010000178.1 GCA_937919685.1 uncultured Phycisphaera sp. | reverse complement strand
CATCCAACGCGATCCAACAGGTCAGATGTCCGAGCGGTTTCGTTCGCGTCCAGTACGAGTAATCCTGGTGCCACGCCACGTTGCCTCCGTGCCTGGCGGGCTTGCAGAAGAGCTGGTCGTGCCAGAATCGGACGTCGCCTTCCAGAAGCTGCGAAGCCGGTTCCGTGAAGGCGGGGTGCCAGAGCAGGTCATGGAATCCCACCGAAAGCCGCCAGGCACCAAGGGCGTGAAACACCACCGCTTCAGGGTCGACGTTTTCATTGACGTGATACTCGTGCCAGAGTTCACGGCCTTCATGCTCGGGATCCAGAAACACCTCGAGCTCGGCTCGCAGCTGCGCGATCTGTCCGGCATCCAGAATCCTGATACCCGAGACATAACCATGCCTCTCGAAGTGCTCGAGACGAGCCGCATCGATCCGAAACCGTGATTCGCCAGCGGCCACGACGCCGTCAAGCAGCGGGCCGATCGGGTGATGTCTGAGCGAGAGATCCGACATGGGTGTCCTTGGTATCGCTTCAACCAACCTCGAGAATCACCACGATTCCCTCGGGTATCCGAGGCTACCACGACCTTGCTGAGCATGTCAGATCAGATCAAGACACTTCAAAAGACGACGCCGCATCCGAGGAGGCGACGCCATCTTCTGGCCTTGATTCAAAATCCGCGAGTCCGCAGCGTCGCCGTGGTCAGTCGCAGGGACCCCAACCGGCGAAGAGGATTCCCATATCGGCGGCATCCACCAAACCGTCATCATTGAGGTCGGCGGTCTGGTTGGTCGTATCCCAGTTCGTGAGGATGATCGCGAGATCCGCGCCATCAACCATTCGGTCGTAGTTGAGGTCTCCGTTGCAGAACGGGTAATTCTCGATCGGTGGTCCGGGGGTCATGTCCTTACCCGAAAAACCGGCGAAGTTCAGTTCGTATCGCTCCGCGCGGAAGATGGTATTCGGCCCGCTGCCGGGACCTCCGCCACCACCTGACGGCGGATTCTCGCCTTGATTCATAACGCCACCGTTATCCAACGGAACGATGTATCGCCAGATCTCGGTCCCGTCGGGTTCGACTTCGAAGACCTGCCCGTTGGCCCCGGAACAGATCAAGGTGTTGCCATTGCGTTGACGCTGGGCACCCGAGATAAAACTGGAATAGAAACTCGAGGGAATCGGCGCGACATAGGTCCAAGAGAGTCGGGTCGGGCCAAAAGGGTTGGTCGAGTCGATCTGGTAGGTGCCGTCACGAAGGATCGGAGGCATGACCTCGTCAATGGACGAGTAGGGAATTCCCGGTCGACCGTTCCCGTTGTTGAAGACGGTGATGCCGGGATAGCCGGGCATGCCTGGCCTGATCCATTCGGGATTGTGCTGGCCGAAGAAACGGCGATCCGCCGTCGATCCCCGGTCATAGGCCACAGGATTGCCCCAGCGATAGAGCAAATCGCCTGCGGGCCCCGCCGCTTCCGCCGTGGTCGTCTCGTGATCAATGATCCAGACTTCGTTGAAATTCCGCGAACTGATCATGATCTGATCAAGCTCGGCGTTGTAATCCATGCCATTGCAGTGCATCCAATCGGATGAGTTGTTGGCCCGGTAGTTGACGTCGATGCGATGCGGATGATCCGCCGGCTCACCGAAGTTCGGATAACTCGCGTTGTAGTCCTGGACCAAATGATCCCAGGCATGCCATTCCCAGACGATGGTCCCGCCGGAGGTTCCCGTCGGTTGAACCTCGATGATCTTGTCGGGCCAGAGTGAACTCCCGAAGGTTCCGGGAATGCGTCCGGCCGCGGTGGCTTGGGCCGAGGTCTTCGATTCCCAGGCAATACAGAGGATGTTCCCATTCGGAAGCAACTCGACATCATGGTGAAGTCGATACGAATTGCTGATATGGGAGAAGCTCCACTCCAGCTGATTGTCCCAACTCCGACGTTCGATCCGACCTCCGGCAGCGCCGCCGTTGATGGTGCTTCCACCACCCGGATTCGCGGTTCGAATCAAATCGCCTTCCGAGGTCAAGTAGACCGAATTCGCCGGGCGGTACGAACTCGTCCAGTCGTTGACCACTCGACCTTCGGAGTCCATGAGGTAGGTGTTGTTGTTCGCGGTCAACGGCGCAAAGAGCCAGTACCCGGTCTGCGTGCCGCCATCATCTCGAACCACGCCGATCGTGTTGCCATTCTGCGCGGCCGCCGGAACAGCAATCAAGATCGTGAAGAACAGAGTCGCCAACGGTTTTTTGAAGTTCATGCTGATGATCCTGCGCTCAGAATTCACATCTCGACTTCCCTGTTTCAGGGCGTCCCACAAGCTCCCCACGCGGCCAGCATGAGCCCGATGTCGGCACCATTCGTGGTGCCGTCACCGTTGAGATCACCGGCTCCAGACT
>CALFOM010000177.1 GCA_937919685.1 uncultured Phycisphaera sp. | reverse complement strand
TCATGGGAAGACCCCCGTCGGTACGAACCGGAAGACCCCATCGGACTCCGTGGCGATCTGGCGCATCGGTTCCTGTCCGGCGCTACTCCCAAAGGCGATGCAGTTAATGACCGCGACTCGTCCGGATCCGCTCTCGTTCAATCCCCTGACCGCTTCCGGCGTCCCCCGCGGGATAAGGCCGTCGGTGAGAAAGAAGATGACATCGGGACGGACATCCTGACGGAAGACCTGATCAAACGCGGGGAGTGGAAACGTCCCACCTCCCGGTTGCAGACCATCGATCCAGGCGGAGATGCGGGAGAGATTGCTGCGGCTGGCCCGAAGCCACCCGTTCTGGAACGGAGGCGCCACGGGCTCACTCGAATACAAGATGACCGCGAATGCCGCGTAGTCCGGCAGACTCTTGAGTGATCGCTTGAGTTCCGCCATCGCCGAGGGCATCTTGTCGTCCTGCCCCATCGAACCGGAGATGTCGACGATGTATGCGAAACGATTTCCGGTCGACTGGATGCCGAAGAAGCTCGCGCCGGCACCGAGGCCGGATCCGAGGCCGGTTCCGAGGCCCTCTCCGGAGCCCGTCACCGCGCTCTCGAGCCCGCCGCCAGAGGCGTCGAGTTCGAAGTCCGGAACCTCGGCATTCAGTTCACTCTCGAGTGCCAACGATTCCGCGCCGGCATCCGACGCGAGTTCGGGCGTGAGCAGGTCCTCAGATTCGGCCGGCTCAAGCATGTCTTGAAGGGTCTCGTCCGGCAGAAGCGACAGATCGAGCACGACCGTCGCGGGGGCGGTACCGGCGGGCAATTCCCGGTGCGACGACCAAAGCCAGGCCATAATCGCCAGGTGCACTGGAAGCGAGACCGCGAGTCCGAGCAGAAGAAGATGGACTCTCCGCTGCCGGAGGAGCCGCCGACGCTCGTCCACGAGATCGCGAATTCGATCCGCAAGGACCACAGGATCTGCTCCCGCCGATGGACTCGGACTGGAAACATCCTTCAACTGAGGTTGGGAGTCTGGTTCTGCCATCCGTGGAGCCCATTTGAGCGTGAGCGGACATTATGGCCCGATTTCACCATTCCCGTACTCCGACATTCATATTCCTCGGGAATCACGAAAACCCTTGCATTCATTGTCCAATACGAAGGTCCGTCTCGAATTCGCGGGTCAATCCGACGAAAGCCCGAGGGTTTCTCCGGTTGACCTCAGGCCTTCGGGGCGGTGAAATCCGATCTCTGCAGCAATGACCCCTTTTTCTCCTCGCTGATGGAGTCCCGAATGACCACCCCACCCCGTCGAGTCGTCCTCAAGATCAGCGGAGAGAGTTTCGCCGCACCCGGGCAACTCGGAATCGAACCGGATCAACTCAGCCACATCGCCACCGAGATCGCGGAGGCCAGCAGGCTCGGGGTCCAGATTGCGGTGGTCTGCGGGGGCGGGAACATTATTCGTGGTGCGACCCTCGCCCAGGCGGGCGCGATCGATCAGTCGACCGCCGATTACATGGGCATGCTCGGAACGGTCATCAACGGCCTCGCGCTGAAGGAGGCCCTGGAACGGCAAGGCGTCCCGGCCCGGGCGATGTCCGCGATCAATCTCACCGCCGTGGCGGAGCCTTTCATCCGGCTCCGAGCGATCCGACATCTCGAGAAGGGACGGATCGTGATCCTCGCGGCCGGGACCGGCAACCCGTTCTTCACCACCGATACCTGTGCTTCGTTGCGGGGAATCGAACTTGGTGCGGATCGCCTGCTCAAGGCGACCAAAGTCGACGGGATCTACACCGCCGATCCAAAGAAGCATCCCGAAGCGACTCGATACGACCAGATCACCTTCGCGAAGACCATTGAGGACCAGCTCGGAGTCATGGACATGACCGCCATGACCATGTGCATGGAGCATAATCTCCCGGTCCAGGTCTTTGACTACCAAATCGCGGGGAATATCGCCCGTGCCGTGGGCGGAGAGGCCATCGGGACGATCGTGACGTCGACCTGAGGCCGATCCGGCGGAGACGCCAAGGTCTTTCTACAATCGACGGCTGGTCATTCGGACCGATCAGCCGCAGCAGCTCGCCGGAACCGGCGACGGAGATTCAGGCATGGACATTGACGAGATCCTTCTCGAATGCAGCGATCGCATGGACAAAACCGTGGAGTATCTCCAACGGGAATTCCGCGGGATCCGGACCGGTCGTGCCAATACGGCGCTGCTTGAATACGTCAAGGTCGACTATTACGGTTCGAGCACCGATCTGCGAGAACTGGCCGTGATTTCCGTCGCGGAGAACCAGCAACTTCTCGTCAAGCCCTTCGATCCTGCGTCCAAAAACGAGATCATCAAGGCGATCGAGACCGCAGACCTCGGACTCAATCCCCAGGCGGAAGGCAATGCGATCCGGGTCCGTGTGCCGTCGCCGTCGGCCGATCGACGGAAGCAGCTGGTCGGTCAGGTGAAGAAGATGGGCGAGGACTCAAAGGTCGCATGCCGAAACGAACGGCGAGATTCCATCAAGAGCATCGAACAAACCGGAAGCGATCAGAAACTCTCCGACGACGAAGTCAGTGGCTCGAAGGACGAAGTCGATGTCGAGACCAAGAAGCACACCGCTCGAATCGAGGAGTTGACGGCCAAGAAGATCACTGAGATCGAGGACGTTTGACGCCCGGCTCGCCGGCGGGGAGATGCGGAAGAGGCCTATCCCCCTCCAATTGAGGTTTGACCGAGCTCCACTCCTCGGCGACCATGAACGGAGATCACCCGTATTCACTCCAGTTGGAGAGCCGCGTGCGCTGCCCTTTCTGCGAATCCCCGAGTACCAAAGTCTGTGATTCACGGCCGGGGGAAGGTGGCGCGTCGATCCGCCGCCGTCGGGAATGTGAAGACTGCGAAAAACGATTCACCACCTTCGAACGCATCGAAAAGACGAGGCGCCTGGTCGTGGTGAAACGGGATGACACCCGGGTGCCTTTCGACGGCGAACGCATTCTTCGCGGCGTTCAGGCGGCCTGCGGAAAACGACCGATTGCCGAGGACGCCAAGGTCGCGCTGGTCCAGCGAATCGAAGACGAGCTCCATCGAGAGTTCGATCGGGAGATCCCGAGCGACGAGATTGGCCGACGGGTCACGAGGGCATTGCGTGAACTCGATCAGATTGCCTATATCCGCTACGCGAGCGAGTACCAGCAATTCAGAAGTGTCGATGACATCGCCGAAGCCGTCGACGAACTCCGGCAACGGCCACCGACGCTCCCCAATCAAGAACCGCTCTTCGGTGAGGACTAGCCCTCGACGCTGAGATCGTCTGATTGCGATCTTGGTCTTGGTCTTGGTCTTGGTCTTGGTCTTGGTCGATTTCCCGCGCTGGCGTCACTCCGTTATCCAGATTGAGATCCGTGAACATCCGCCGTAGCCACGGGAACTGCGGCGGAGGGAGCTCGCCCTCCCCCGGCAGCACAATGACCGCGGCGGTCTCGCCCATCCGGATCGGTACATCGGGCCCGTCTTCGAGAATGATCCGCACCGGAAACCGCTGGGCCAGCCGCACCCAGTCAAACGTCTGATCCACGCGGGGCAGATCGGTCCCGGGGATGTTTCGACCGTCTGCCAGATCGATCGCCCAACCGATTCCCTGAATCACACCCTTCCATCTCTGATCGGGGCGAGCCATGAGATAGACCTCGACTTCGTCTCCGACCTCGATGAAGAAGAGATAGGTCTCCTTGAAGTTGGCCATCACGTACCAGATCGACGCGTCAATCAGGGAGAAGACCTGGCGGCCTTCGTTGGCGTATTCGCCGGTGGCGATGTTGAGGTTGGTCACAAACTCATCGATCGGGCTGCGGACGGTGCAGTCGTCCAAATAGAGCGGGGCCTTTTCGACTGCCGCGTGAGCGGACAATCGCCGAGCGTTGAGCATCGTTCCCGCCGGCTTTCGATCCTCATCCTCGGATGATTCCGGGTCAAAGATCGGTTCCTCGACCACGACCTCGGCCCCCACCGCGGCCGCATCTGGGGCCACCGCCGATTCAACGTCGGCCAGTTCGCCGAGCAAGGCGATCGCCACGGCGGCGCCGTACAGATCATTCGGAACATCGTGGCGATCAGTCATCCGTACTCCTGTGGGGGCATGGATGCCCTCTATCCCTCTAAATCCAATCGCGGCGAGGGAGTCCGCCACGGAATCCCGAAGTCGGGCGATCAATCAGCCCCAGCTACTACATCTGCAGCACCGTCGGATCTATCGCGAGAGCAGCGAGGGCCGATCGTTATCCACGGATTATTCACATGGGGGGGGGGGCAGAGGGGTCGCGAGGTTGACAGGACGCGAGTAGCTTACCCGTTGGAATCCTGATTTCATGCGACTGGCCAAGTTTGGAGGGCCACTTGCAATGACTCGTTATGTGGCAACTGCTACTGCGTTCTTGGCGGCATCTATGATCGCCAACCCGGCGTGGTCGGACTCGATCATGCTTGATATCGATGCCGACGGTGCGCCCGACGAGGTTGCCCGCGTCGTCATTGATGGCGATGGCGATCCGATCAATCCCGACCCGGATGTTTGGCGGAATCTTGGCGCTGGCAGCCAGACCTACCATCCCGGCTCAGCGTGGTGCATGAGGTCAGTCTGCACCGGCGTTGAGAATGAGCCCGGACAGCAATGCTGCTACGATTCCGATGGCAAGCTGATCACTGCTGGCGAAGGAGGAGGAACCCCGGACATAGTTGCCCCTTGCGGTGGCTGGTGGCCATTCCATAACCTTGACCCACAGCACGTTCAGGAGGATGTGAACTCGTATACGGAATGTAAGCGGGCTGGCATGCTTGACTGCTACCTCTTCCACCGGCCGCCAGATGGTCGCGCCGAGTGCGGCTGTCACCCCCCCGATCATCCTCACTGCGCCGATCCGCCAGACGCTGATGACTGTGACTGAGGCTGGCCCCAAGAGACTGGTGATTGCACTAGGTCGAATGGTGGCACGCGTGCGGGATCCGTGGATTCTCATCGGTGCGGGTCTAGGTCTGATTGGAGTCGTGTCACATGTAGTCTTGGTGCGGACTGATCGTTCATCGGGTGGATCAGCCATCTTCGTCATTCTGCCGATCCTCATAGGATTGGCCTTTGGAGTCAGTGGCATCCGTTGGCTACGATTCAGGGATACGAGATTCGATTCGTCCTGTTGCGAAGCATGCGGATATGACCTATAGGCGGATTGCCTCGGCCCGGTGATGCCGTTCGTTGCCCTGAGTGCGGTGAGATGAATGACGCAGGGGCGAATGCACTCCGCGGTCGAAAACTGGGAGTTCGGATGTTGGGATTCCTCGTCCGCATTCCCGGAGTATTCTTGGTACTGGGTTCCGCGCTGTTTTTGCTCATCGCGTTTGTCTATTCGGTTGCTTGGCAGTCTGGTTGGCTTGGTGACCTCTGAGAGAAGTCGTTGCCTACGCCGCCACCACCTCCCCGCGTCGCCAGGCGAACGGGACAATCTCCACTCGGGTAGCGCACGGCTCCTCGAGAGTCGGCGTCGAATCAGCCTTGGGGATGGCTGACCCAGCGTCGGCCCGGTGACGCTTGTGTCTCACTCGCCGCCTGACTCGCGCTGCCCGCATTCGTGGCCGATCGGTACACTTCACGTCCCCGATTCGTCTCCCGGTCACGCCTGGAGCAGGAGTTTCCCCATGCCCCGCATCACGCTTCCCGATGGGAGCGAACGCTTGTACGACGCCCCGACCTCGCCCGCTCAAGTCGCTGCCGACATCGGTCCCGGACTCGCCAAGGCCGCCCTCGGGGCGACCATCGATGGCGAGTTGGTCGATGTCACGCGGCCCATCGATCGTGACTGCGAGTTGTCGCTGGTCACCGCGACGACCAGGGAGGGCGAGATCGACCAACAGGCCCTGTTCCTGCTCCGCCATTCCGCGGCGCACGTCATGGCCGAGGCGATCACCAATCTCTTTCCGGGGGTCCAACTCGTCTACGGTCCGCCGGTCGACCAGGGCTTCTACTACGACATGGCCTTCCCCGAGGGCACCACCGTTTCAAGCGAGAACTTCGAACGCATCGAAGCCGAAATGTCGCGGATCGTGGCGGAGGATCGCCCGTTCACCCGCTACGAGCTGCCCCTCGCCGAAGGCATGTCGAAGTTGGAGGGCGAAGGATCGAAGTTCAAGATCGACAACGCCCGGCGGGCCGCTGAAGCTGGCTCCGAGGAACTCTCGTGGTATGCCACCGGAACGCCCGGCACCGACTGGGAGGATCTGTGCCGCGGACCGCACGTTCCATCCACCGGTCGGATCGGCGCGTTCAAGGTGATGACCCTTGCCTCGAGCTACTGGCATGGCGATGAGAACAGCGATCGACTGACCCGCGTCTACGGGATCGCCTTTGCCGACAAGAAGCAACTGAAGCGTCATCTCGAACTACTCGAAGAAGCGAAAAAGCGCGATCACCGCGTCCTCGGAAAGCAGCTCCGGCTCTTTCACATCGACGAGCAGGTCGGGCAAGGGCTCGTGCTCTGGACCCCCAACGGCGCCGTGATCCGACAGGAGCTTCAGAACTTTATCGGTGAGGAACTCCGCAAGCAGGGATATGACCAGGTCTTCACGCCCCACATCGGCAAACTGGACCTTTATCGCACCAGCGGCCACTTCCCCTACTACCAAGACAGCCAGTACACACCGGTGATCGACCGCGCCCAACTCAGCGAGTTCGCATCCGAAGGTTGCTCCTGTAGTGACCTCGCCAACCGGATGGAGTCCGGCGAGATCGAGGGTTACCTGCTGAAGCCGATGAACTGCCCGCACCACATTCGCATCTACGCGAGCGAGCAGCGGTCCTATCGGGAACTCCCCGTCAGACTCGCGGAGTTTGGCACCGTGTACCGATGGGAGCAGTCCGGCGAGATCGGCGGTCTGACGCGGGTCCGCGGCTTCACCCAGGACGATGCCCACCTCTTCTGCCGCGAAGATCAGATCGCCGACGAAATCCGCGGCTGTCTTTCCATCGTCAAACTCATCTTCGGCACCCTCGGCATGACCGACTACCGGGTTCGAGTGGGGACCCGTGATCCCGACTCCAGCAAATACGTCGGCGACCCAGGCAACTGGGACAAGGCTGAAGAAGCCTGCCGTAATGCCGCGACAGAACTCGGTGCACCCTTCAGCGAAGAACCCGGCGAAGCCGCCTTCTACGGACCGAAGATCGACTTCGTGGTCAAGGATGTCATCGGCCGTGAGTGGCAATTGGGAACGGTTCAAGTCGATTACAACCTCCCGGAACGATTCGACCTCGAGTACGTGGGCGCCGACAACGCACGGCACCGGCCGGTCATGATCCACCGGGCGCCGTTCGGTTCGATGGAACGATTCGTGGGCGTGCTCATCGAGCACTTCGCAGGCGCATTCCCTTGCTGGCTCGCCCCGGAACAGGTCCGGGTGCTGCCGATCAGCGACAAGAGCGCCGACTATGCCGCGGAGGTGCTGGCGAGTCTGAAGTCGCTCGGCATTCGCGCGACGATGGACGACGGATCCGAGCGGATCCAGGCCAAGGTCAAGGTCGCGGCCAACATGAAGATCCCCTACCTCGCCGTGGTTGGGCCTCGTGATGCGGAGAATCGAGAGGTCTCGATTCGAGCCTTCGGCATTGATCGAAACCTCGGGTCAATGGGTCTTGAAGAGTTCCTGGAGACCGTCGCGACGGAGAGCCGAACCCGAGGCGAGACCCGTCTGATCGATCGGTTCGAGGCGACTCAAGCCCAATGACCCTCGCCGGCGGACCTTCCTGACTCATCGAGACGGGACGACCCCGTCGATGGGACACCTTCGGGAGCCACCCCGCGCCAGAATCGAATCCCGTCTTTTGGACTTCAAAAAGGCGATTCGAGCCTAACTCCCCCTCCGAAGTCATCCAGACCGAGGATCCTCTTCCACCCAATTGAGTCCACCCAATCGGGGACGCGACCAACGCCGCTCCTCATGAGAGACTCTTTCTCAGTCCGGAAGGCATGGCATGGCATGACGGCAAGGGTGGCCTTTGGTCAACTGTGGAAGCCGATCGGGCCCGGGGTAGCCTGGCAGGCCGGGCCATCGGGTTCTTAGACCTTCGACCGGTGGTCAGAACCATCGAGTGAGGGCGTCGAGGATGACCCAATAAGGTCATTCGATTCCAGATTCTGAGCAGGGTTTCGCCTTGATTGAGCATCCGTCTCGATATAATGTCCACTCACCGGGATTCCGAAGGTCGGAATCTCTATCACGACGAGAAGGCCGCTTGACGGCTCGATTACCCGGAACCGCTGCTCTATGCACGAATCCGCCCGGCTGAATTCATGACCACGCCATGCGTGCCCATGCTTTCGGTTCTCGTCGTCAGAACTTTCTTCGAGACTTCTCGACCCCGAACGCGCGACTCGTTCGGCTGGTCGGTTCTTCCATTCCAGGTCGCCTGAGAGGATTCGTACCATCGCCATTCGACGCAGAGGATTTCGCCGCGAGGACATGCGGCCCACCGGACCCCGCATGAACGAGCGGATCCGGATTACCCCGGTCCGGTTGATTGATGAAAACGGCGAACAGGCCGGTATCGTCGAGACGCCTGACGCGCTTCGCCGGGCCCGGGACCTGGGACTTGATCTCGTGGAAATGGCGGCCGACAGCAGGCCACCAGTCTGTCGAATCATCGACTACGGTCGGTACAAGTACGAACAGGCCAAGAAGGACAAGGCCAATAAGGCCAAGACCAAGGTCTCCGAGTTGAAGGAAGTCCGCCTCGGCCGATCGATGAAGATCGATCCACATGACATTGGGATTCGCATGAAGCAGGCCAAGAAGTTCTTGCTTGAAGGCCACAAGGTCCAGATGGTCATGCAGTTCCGAGGTCGCGAGATGGCTCATCGCGAGCGAGGCAACGAACGGATGCGTGGCATCATTGCCGACCTCGAGGAACTCGGAAAGCTCGAAACGAACCCCCGGATGGCCGGGCGTCGGATGTCGGTGATCCTCGGTCCCGACAAACGAAAGATCGAGGCCTACCGTCGCAAAATGGAGAAGGAAGGCAGGAAGACCGAAGAGGAGGACGAGGAACTCGCCAAGCAGATGGCGGAGATTGCCAAGGCCGATGCGGAGGCGGATGCCTTGGAAGCCGTGGACGACATGGAAGCAATGGACGCCGTGGACGCTGTGGACGACATGGACGACATGGAAGCTGTGGACGCTGTGGACGCTGTGGAAGATACGGCGGAGTCGACGAAAACGACTGAATCCAACGACTCCTGAGCTTTTACGCCCTTCGGCGTCAGAGAAACCACCAGACCGTTGCATGCCCAGACCGGGCGTGCCACGGTCTTTTTTTCTTTTGCGTCGGCCGCCGACGACGGCGAAACGGACGCCGGACTCACGGTTGACCGAACGATCGTCCTGATGGATGACAGAAAAACCGTGCTCGTCCTGTAAGCGGACGAGCACGGCTCTTGTCTCTCATGTTCCTCAAACGCTGTCGAGTCGAACGACTCGATCAGGCGCGACGGCGACGGCCAGCAAGCCCGGCAAGGCCGAGCAAGGCGAGGGCCCCGGGTGCGGGGACCATGCCAGCAAGCATGATGCTGGCACCATCGTTGCTGGTGGAGATCGTGAGATCGTCGCCAAGCAGGAGGTTGTTGGTTCCGTAGCTGTACATCCGAGCCTCGATGACGAGGGCGGTCTTGTCGGCCGCGACGGTCCACGTGTGCGACGTCTGCGTCCAGATGCCGCCTTCGCCAGCGTATTCGCTGGGGCCGGAGGCGGATCCGTCGTAGGAGTCGATGTCGTCATCAAAGGTGTAATGGCCCCAAAGTCGTCCCTTGCCATCGTTGTCGACGCCATTGGCGGCACCCTTCATCCACATGGTTGCGGTGACGGTATCGCCCTCGGAGAGTCCGGTGATCCAGGCGACGAAACCCTGAGGTGTGCCAGACACTGGGTCTTCGATCATGAAAAGGCTGCTATTTCCGCTGTACACATCAGCAGATTCGTAGCCATAGTCAAAAATGTTGCCGAAGGAGCCGAGCAGCGCATCGGCGCTCGTGTCTTCCCAACCAGTAGAGGCGCTGATGTCGGCACTCGCCGCGGTCGCCACGGTCGCTGCAACTGCAGCGCTGATAAGCATGGTTCGCATGATCTCTTCTTCCTTTTTCGAGGTTTTGGCTTTTCGAGCGTTTGGGAACAATGGGAGGGAACACGAATTTTGCCGAGCGTGCGAGGGCAGTTCGCCTGTTCGACCCCTCAAGTCTACTCAAGAAGGTGGCGAGAACAAACAACGTATTCGCAAAACAGTTCAGAACGTGACGATCCACCATATCTCTCTCATCGACCGTCAGATTCAAGATCGAGCTCCTCGCCAGCCTCCTACACTCATGAATATTTATGCAACGTTTGAAGCAAAATAACAAGATTGTAGTCTAAATTCTCTGGCTTATTGACATATCCAACCTCTTTGTGCATACTCATGCTATGAGTCGTGCACACCGCCAATCCATCCTTCTCAAGATTCTCCGCCAAGGCCCGGTCCGGACCCAGCATGCCGTGGTGGCCCTCCTGGCCGAAGAGGGAATCTCGACGACACAGGCGACTCTCTCAAGGGATTTTCTGGCCTTGGGCGTGATCAAGACTCCGGCCGGATACCAACTGCCAGGAATCGCCGCACGGCATCCCATGCCACCCGTGGCGACCGGGTTCTTCGGCGACGTTGTCCACCAGGTCGACGTGGGTGAGACGATCATCGTGGTCCGCACCGCGACGGCCCATGCCGATGCGGTGGCACTTCGGGTCGACGAACTCTCAGATCCGGATCTGCTTGGAACGATCGCGGGAGACGACACGATCTTCGTGGCGACGCGATCTCCCACGGCCGCAAAACGTATCGCAACCACACTCTTCGGATATGACGCCTCTAATCACCGGAACTGAATAATGTTGAACGTCGTCGTAATCGGTGCGACCGGGTATGCCGGTGCAGAGTTAGTCTCCATTCTGCTCGGACATCCCGAAGTCCGCATTGCCATGTTGACGGGATCATCCCGACTTGCCGAGAAACCACGAGATCTTTCGGATCTCTATCCTCGCTTCCGAGGCGGTCCCCCGCTTCCGATCGACGCGCTCGACCTCGATGCGGTCCTGTCCGTCGAGCCCGACGCGGTCCTTCTCGCCACCCCTCACGTGGCGAGCCTCGAATTGGCCGTCTGGTTTCATGATCGCGGTATTCGAGTGCTGGACCTTTCCGCCGCATTTCGACTCCCTGACTGCGCCCTCTACCCGGCGCACTACGAATTCGAACACGATCGACCGGACCTCCTCGAAGCCGCAACCTACGGACTCGCGGAACTCAACTCGGCGGCCATCCGCGAGTCAATGTTGATCGCCGTACCCGGGTGCTACCCCACCTCGTTTCTGTTGCCAGTCGTACCGCTCGTGAGAGCTGGACTCGTCGACCTTCTCGAACCTGCGATCGTCGACGCGACCAGCGGAGTGAGCGGCGCGGGCCGAAAGCCACAGGGGCATACGTCCTTTTGCGAAGTCAGTCTCCAGGCCTACGGCGCTCTCAGCCACCGGCATCAACCCGAGATGGCGTGCCATGCCGGCCTGGACGTTCTCTTCACGCCCCATCTGGGCGCCTTCGAACGCGGGATCCTCTCGACGATCCACCTCAAACTCGTCAAAAACGCGACGGAAGCGGACGCCCGCGAGGTACTCGAGACGACCTACTCCGGCGAACCAGGGGTCGCGGTGCTGTCCCCGGGCGGTTGGCCGAGCGTCGCTGCGGTGCGCGGCACGAATCGATGCGACATCGGGCTCGTCGGCGCCCCCACCCACGGCCGTCTGATGATCTCAAGCGCCATCGACAATCTGGTCCGAGGCGCCTCGGGCCAGGCCGTGCAATGTCTCAACCTCTCCTGCGGGCTTCCGATCAACACCGGGCTCGTCCACGAAGAGCGCTACGCGGAGCTCTCATGACCTCCAAGCCACAAGCGAACCACAATCCGATCGTGGTCAAGATCGGCGGCGCTTTGCTGGACGCACCGGACGCACGATCGGCCTTCCTCGATCGATTCGCGGAAGCGGCAAACGCCGGCTCGCCGCTGGTACTGGTCCACGGGGGAGGCGCCGCGGTCGATCGGCATCTCGATCGACTCGGCGTGATCACCGAGCGAAGGGACGGTATTCGCATCACTCCCCCGGAGCTCATGCTTGAAATCGCCGCGATCCTCGTCGGGCAGGTCTCGACCCAACTGTTGTCCGAACTTCGTGCCCGAGGAACGGTCAGCTCGGCACTCCGCCTCGCGGACGACGAGGGCATCAAAGTCCAACGACTGGCCCGGGACTTCAATCCCGGTGCGGTGGGAACGGTGACGGGCGGACGGGCGGCCCTTTTGCGATATCTCATCGAATCGGGTCGAGTCCCCGTGATCGCGTCGATCGGAATGCTCGAGGACGGCACGCTCCTGAACGTCAACGCCGACGACGCCGCCAGCGGCGTCGCCAGATCGGTCGGCGCCCGAGCCTTGCTTCTCCTCACCGATGTGCCGGGCGTGCTCGACGCGGATGGTGAGGTCATTCGCACCCTCGACTCCAAGACCATCGAGCAAGCGATCAAAGACGGCATCATCACCGGCGGCATGGTCCCGAAGGTCGAGGCCGCCCGATCGGCCGCCGCGGATGCCAACTGCCCGGTGGTCATCGGAAGTTGGTCCAATGCTCGCGTCCTCTCGCACCCGCTCGATCCCGACACCGTCGCCACCTCGATTCTCCCGCCCGCGACGATTGAAACCAACCCATTTTCATCGTCGACCCGCGTCGACACCATCTTCCGGGCTCCTGCATGACATCTCCAACCGTCTCCACGCCCTCGCCGAAGTTCCCGACCGGTCGAGCCGAACACTCCGAGACCGTCGACATTCCGTCGGTTCCCGAGAATCTGCTGTGCATCGGCGATCTTGATGGACCGACCATCATCGGGCTGCTCGATCTCGCGGTGAAACTCAAGGCCAATCCCGCGAGATTCTCCAACGCCCTCGCGGGCATGAGCATCGCGTTGATCTTCGAGAAGCCCTCTCTCCGAACCCGGGCGAGCCTTGAAGTGGGAATCCATCGACTCGGCGGGCAACCGGTCATCTTCGATCAGCAGGATTCTCCGATCGGCCGTCGCGAGAGCGTGCACGATCTCGGCCGCAACCTCGAACGATGGTTCGACGCGGTCGCGGCCCGAGTCCACCGGCACGAGGTCCTTGATCAACTCGCCACCCACTGCGACATTCCAGTGCTGAACACCCTCAGCGATCTCCATCACCCCTGCCAGGCGCTGGCAGATCTCCTGACCCTGCACGAACGCGGTCTGGTGCTCGCTGATTCCCATGTCGCCTTCGTTGGCGACGGAAACAACGTCTGCCATTCGCTCCTTCAGGCGATGGTCGCGGTCGGCGGGCGAATCACGGTGCTCTCCCCGGAGAACCACGGACCGGATCCCAAAGTCATCTCGGAAGCCCGGAGCCTCGCCGCTCGCACCGGTGCCGAGATCATCGTGACTTCGGAGCCGACCGCGGTCGCGGGCGTCGATGCGATCTATACCGACTCCTGGATCTCGATGGGCGAAGCGGAGGATCCTGCGAAGGTTGCCTCTCTCGCTCGCTTCCGGGTCGACGCCGCCCTGATGGCGATCGCCGGCCCGAACGCCCTCTTCATGCACTGTCTTCCCGCTCATCGCGGCGAAGAGGTGACCGCGGAGATCATCGACGGTCCGACCTCGGTGGTCTTCGATCAGGCAGAGAATCGCCTGCATGCTCAAAACGCATGGTTCGTCGCTCGACTCGCGCGATGAACCCTCCCATTCTTGATCCCACTCGTCGCAGAACCAATGCGACGACACCCTCCTGACGCCACGAACAAGGTTGAACCAGATGTCAGAATCCTCAAAGAAGATCGCCCTCGCCTATTCCGGGGGCCTCGACACCAGCGTGATGATCCCTTGGCTTCTCGACCACCATCCAGGATGCGAGGTCTATGCCGTGGTCGGCGACGTCGGACAGGATCCGACCGAACTCGAAGGCATCGAGAAAAAGGCGCTGGCCAGCGGCGCCGTCCACTGCGAGGTCGCGAACCTGAAGGAGGCGTTCCTCAAGGAATTCGCCTTCCCAATGGCGATCAGTGGCGCCGTTTACGAAGGTCGTTACCTCCTCGGAACTTCGATCGCACGCCCGATCATCGCCAAGGCACAGGTCGACTACGCCCGCCGCATGGGATGCACCGCGGTCGCCCACGGATGCACCGGCAAGGGCAACGATCAGGTTCGGTTCGAAAGCACGTTCGCGGCCCTCGCGCCCGATCTCGAAGTCATCGCACCGTGGCGGCACTGGGAGATCCGAAGTCGCGAAGAGGCACTCGACTACCTCGCCGCTCGCGGCCTGAGTTGCAGCGCCAGCCTTGAAAAAATCTATTCCCGCGACGACAACATCTGGCACATCAGCCACGAAGGAGGCGGACTCGAAGATCCGTGGAATGAACCGCCCGCCGATGTCTGGACCAGAACGGTCGATCCTCTTCTGGCACCGGACCAACCCGGCAGCGTACTCATCACCTTCCAACATGGAGTGCCGGTCGCACTGGACGGACGTCACCTCGGCGCCGTCGAGCTGCTCACCGGACTCAACGAACTCGGAAGCGCCCACGGTATCGGAAGGATCGACATCGTCGAGAACCGGCTCGTCGGAATGAAGAGCCGAGGTTGCTACGAGACACCGGGAGGCACGATTCTGATGGAGGCGTTGCGCGGCCTCGAGGAGATGGTTCTGGATCGAAGCACGCTCCGACTTCGCGAGCGACTGGCTCACAACTTCACCGACCTCGTCTATGACGGACAATGGTGGACGCCGGCCCGAGAGGCCATGATGGCGGCCTTCGAGTCGATCGCGACGAGACTCGACGGCGACATCGTGGTTCGAGTCTCAAAGGGCGTGGCCACCACCATCCGCCGCCGAAGTCCCAACTCGCTCTACTCGGAGTCATTCGCCACCTTCGGCGCCGACGACGTCTACGACCAATCGCATGCGGAGGGGTTCATCCGACTCTTCTCGCTCCCCAGCCGCATTGCGGCCATGAAATCTCAGGGAATGATCTCGGAGCCCTCCCCCACCGGATCCATCTCGTGACCACCTCCGACCTGAACATTGATGAACCTCCCCGAAGGGCGTCGCTATGGAGCGGCCGCTTCAGCGGTGACGTACACGACCTCTTCAAGGTCTTCAACGATTCGCTCAATTTCGATCGCCGCCTCTTTCCGCAGGAACTCGCGGGATCTGCGGCCTGGGCGCGGGCGCTCGAACGCGCGAACGTGCTTGAAGCGGAGGAAGTCTCACGGATCGAAGAGGCCCTTGAGGATCTGGCCCGATGCGTCGCGGATTCACCCGCCGTCTTGATCGATGCCGACGACGAAGACATCCACTCTTTTGTAGAACGTGAGCTCGTGGCGCGAGTCGGAGACCTCGGTAAGAAACTCCACACCGGTCGCAGCCGAAACGACCAGGTGGCGACAGACCTCCGGCTCTGGACGATGGAAGCCCTCGACCACCGGATCGGAGAGATCCAGGCGGTGATTACGGCGCTCGTTGAGCTCGCACATCGCGAGCAGGCCACGGTCTTCCCCGGCTATACCCATCTCCAACGAGCCCAACCCGTCCTCTTCGCCCATTGGTGCCTCGCCTATGTGGAGATGCTCCGTCGCGATCTGGGTCGAATGGCCGACGCCCAAAGCCGGGCCTCTTTCTGTCCCCTCGGCTGCGCCGCGCTTGCGGGGACCGCCTATGACATCGATCGCGAGGCGATTGCGGTCGATCTCGGATTCCGTGCCGCCGCCGCCAACAGCCTTGATGCGGTGAGCGATCGAGACTTCGTGATCGAGTCGCTCTCCGGCATCTCGGTGACCGCCGTGCATCTCTCCCGGATGGCGGAAGACCTCGTCTTTTACAGCTCAGGCGAAGCGAGACTGATCGAACTCCCCGACGGCCTTTGTTCCGGCTCGTCGATCATGCCGCAGAAGAAGAACCCCGACGCCCTCGAACTCATTCGAGGCAAGTGCGGCATGCAGATCGGTCGGCTCGTCGGACTGATGACCACCATGAAGGCACTCCCGCTTGCCTACAACAAGGACATGCAGGAGGACAAGGTCCCGCTCTTCGACGCGATGGACGAACTGTCCATCTGCCTCCGAGTTCTTCCGCCACTACTCGACGGCATCAAGGTCCGTCGTGAAAACGCCCGAGTGGCAGCGCTCGGCGACTTCTCCAATGCGACCGAACTCGCGGACCATCTTGTGGCCCGTGGCGTGCCGTTCCGGGATGCCCATCATCAGGTCGGCCGACTCGTCGCCGCGGCGATCGAACGAGGACTTCCACTGGAAGAACTAAGCCTGACTGAGATCCAGGCTCACGCTCCGGCCGCCGATGAGCAGGTCTTCGTCGACCTGACGGTGGATGCCGCACTCGGAAAGAGAGCCTCCATCGGAGGCACTTCCCCGGAACAAATCGCCCTCCGCATCGCACGACTTCGAACCCCCACGACGAAATCCCGCCCGGTCGGCTCGATCGCAGTTCGGACCGCACGAGTCTCGGATCTCGCAGACATCAAACGGCTGGTCGATCTCTGGGCGGACGCTGGGGAGAATCTTCCGAGAAGCGAAGAGGAGATCCTCCAGTCCATCGGTGATTTCACGGTCGCGACCGAGGACGACCAGGTGGTCGGATGCGGCGCCCTCTGGCTCTATACCCCAACCCTCGCCGAGATTCGCTCGGTCGGGGTCGACCCCAAGTGCCAGGGCAGTGGCGTGGGCAGCAGGATCGTCGAACACCTCGCCGAGACCGCCTGCAAGCTTCGAATCGAACAGGTGTTCGTGCTGACGCGAGCGCCTCGGTTCTTCGAACGGCTCCAATTCAAGACGGTGAGCGTGAACGGTCTACCGGAGAAGATCCTCAAGGACTGCGCCCGCTGCCCGAAAAAGCACTGCTGCGATGAAATTGCGATGATCCGGACCACCTGGGCCACGTGAACGTGCGGGCATCCCGCCGCGGAGACCGAGCATCATGCAGACCCCCCATCATCGTGCTCGACTTCGTCTTCCCTCGGACCTTCCGAGAGGATTCTCCGCCGCGACTTCAAAGGTCGGGATTCGCAAAGGCGAGGGCGACGATCTGGCGCTCATCGTTTCGGATCAACCGTGTCCAGCGGCAGCCGTGTTTACGAAGAACCGGTTCGCCGCATCGCCGATCCGCCTGAGTCGTCGTCACCTGCACGCGACCGGCGGCATCGCCCGTGCCATTCTCATCAACGCCGGGTGTGCCAATGCCGCCACCGGTGAGCGCGGTGATCGGGATGCGGCGTCGAGCGCCGCCTGCCTGGCGAGCGAACTCGGCTGTACGACCGAGGAGGTCTTGGTCAATTCGACCGGGGTCATCGGTCGACACCTGCCGATCGACGCAATCCACGCCGGCATCCCGGAACTCGTTGCGAGAGCGTCTTCTGCGGAGATAGAGGCGGTCGCCCGCGCGATCATGACCACCGACTCCGCGCCGAAGGCCGTCGAACGCACCATCGCGTCGCAAGATGGTGGTGAGATTCGAATCGTGGGAATCGCCAAGGGCTCGGGAATGATCCACCCGAACATGGCGACGATGATCGGAGTCGTCCTCACCGATGCCCGACTTTCGCCCGACCGACTCGACCAGATGCTCCGACGCTCCATCGAGAAATCCTTCAATCGCATCAGCGTCGATGGAGACACCTCCACCAACGACTCGGTCTTCACCATGGCCAGCGGTACCGCTGGCGAAGCGGCGGATCAAGCCTTACTCGAAGCCGCGTTCGACGAAGTCTGCGTTGCCCTCGCCCGGATGATCGTCGCCGACGGTGAAGGTGCGAGCCGCGTGATTGAGGTGAAGGTCATCAACGCCGCCAGCCAAGTCGACGCCAGAGAGGTGGCCGAGACGATCGGAAGCAGTCTGCTCGTTCGAACCGCCGTGGCCGGGGGCGACCCGAACTGGGGTCGGATCATCGCCGCGCTCGGTCGGACCGAAGCGACGTTTGAACCCGACCGAATTCGGGTGGAGGCGAATCTGGTTCCACTCTTCGCCGATGGATCTCCAGTCGAGGATCCGACGCAATCGGCTGCGAAGGCCTTTGCGTCAGAGCGGGTCCTGATCGAAATCGACCTGGCGTCAGGGACGGCGACCGAGACGTATCTCACCTGCGATCTCACCGCCGAGTACGTCAGAATCAACGCCGAATACACCACTTGAGATTGACCCGCTCGTCGCCAACCCCAAAACAAGATCAATATGGCATTTTTTGGCAGCTTTTTTCCCGGCGAGCCTTCTATTGAGACTGAGTCTCATTTTCTCCGTGCTAACATGCTGAGAGAGAACTTCCCATGACTTTCGATCAGCCAAACCCTTCGCCAGCCACGACGTCCATCGAGACGCCAAACGCCGCTGCGTTGGAATCCCAAATCACCCGTCGGAGCAAGTCCACGCCACTGGGCGAACGACGTCCCCTCACCCTCTGCCCGTCTGGATGCCGAGCGACGATCCACACGGACCAACTCGACCTCGTCGCTCGAACCATGCTCGAGGCCATGGGCGTCGAACACGGGTGTGAAGTCGAGATCTGCAAGGTGGGCTCACCATGTATCCTCCGGGTCGAATCGACTCGATTCGGCATTGGCCGCGAGGTTGCCGCTCGAATCACCGCCACGGTCACCGCCACCTTGAACGGATCCGCACTTCCTGGATGATCAACCGGCGGTTCGCCACCGGTTCCCGCCACGTTTGATCGAAATGTCCGAACCTGTGAACGATCACGTCCGAAGCAAGTCTTCCTCACCGGCGCCCGCTCGACAGGTGGCGCTGATCGGCAACCCGAATACCGGGAAGACGACGCTCTTCAACCGACTCTGCAGTCTGCGGGCTCGAACCGCAAACTATCCCGGATCCACGGCCGAGATTCGAATCGGACGATGCGACCGGGGAGACCAGAAACTCGAAATCGTCGACCTGCCGGGCATCTACGGGATGGAACTCGACCTGCCCGAGAGCCAGATGTGCCGGGACTGTCTCGACGGGCGACTCGAAGAGACGCCCGATGCGATCCTGGTGGTGATCGACGCGACCTCACCAGCTCGCGGCCTTTCGTTGGCGATTGCCGCGATCGCCCGACGCCTTCCGACCGTCGTTGCCCTCAACATGGCGGACCTTGCCGCCCGTCGCGGACTCTCCTTCGACGAGGAACAGCTGGCCTCGAAGCTGGGCGTTCCGGTGGTGGCGATCAGCGGTCGAACCGGACGCGGCATGGACGCGTTGATCGACGCTCTTCATACTGCGATTCCCGGCCATGCCGTACTTCCGCTGCCCAGCGCCACCAACCTCGAACGCCGGGCGTGGATCGACGGGGTCATCGCCGCAAGCATGGGCGGCCACGATGCCGTGGGTTCCAGCCGTGACAGCGTCTTCAATCGACTCGACAAAGCGTTCACGCATCCCATCCTCGGACTGGCGGTCTTCGTCGGCGTGATGGGCGTGTTGTTCTGGACGATCTTCTCGCTCGCCGGCATTCCGATGGATCTCATCGATCTTCTCTTCGAGAAGTTGGGTGGACTCGCGGCCGACGTCATTCCGGCAGGATCTGTGCGTGATCTGGTGGTCGATGGCATCATCGGAGGCGTCGCCGGTACCGTCGTCTTTCTTCCGCAGATCCTAATCCTGTTTTTCCTGCTCGCCCTTCTGGAAGACACGGGCTACCTCGCTCGCGCCGCCTTTGTCATGGATCGAGTGATGTGCCGCTTCGGTCTTCCCGGACAGGCATTCGTCCCCATGCTCTCGAGCCACGCCTGCGCTCTGCCGGGGATCATGTCTGCTCGGCTCGTGCCGGATCGGGATGATCGACTGGCGACCATCTTGGTCGCCCCGTTCATGAGCTGTACCGCACGACTTCCGGTGTACGTGCTGCTGATCGGCCTCCTCTTTGATGGATCCCCCTGGCTTGCCGGGTTCGCTTTTGCCGGGTGCTACCTCCTCGGCGCCGCCGCGGCGCTGATCTCCGCGTTGATCGCCCGACGAACGATCCTGCCCGGTCGATCACGCCCCATGGTGCTCGAGCTTCCGTCGTATCGCCCTCCGAGCATTCGAAATGCCATCCTGGTGAGCTGGGACCGAGGCATGGTGTTCCTCAAGAACGCCGGCACCGTCATCCTCGGCATCGTCATTGTCATGTGGTGGTTGAGCGCCTATCCGCGGGCCGATCCCCCGGACGCCGCGCTCGCACTCCGAGTCGAGGCCGCCCAGGTGATGGCGACGGACGCCGCGCAAGCCGAGGAACTGGAAGCCGAGGCGGAGCGGATCGAACTCAACGCCCAGCAGTCGGGCTCCTTCGCCGGACAGATCGGCAGCTTCGCCCAGCCCTTGTTCGCGCCACTGGGTGCGGACCGAACCCTGACCGTGGGAATCCTCACCAGCTTCCTCGCTCGGGAGGTCTTCGTCTCGAGCCTGGCGGTTCTGCAAGGAGGCGGTTCCGACGTCGACGACGACGAAAGCATCCTCCAACTGGTTCGCGATGCCAAACGCCCCGACGGCTCGCCGCTCTTCAACACCGCGACCGCCGCGTCGATGCTGGTGTTCTTCGTACTCGCCATGCAGTGCCTGCCAACCCTCGCCGTCACTCGACGCGAGACCGGAAGCTGGAAGTGGCCGGCGCTCCAGTTTGTGTGGATGACGGGGCTGGCCTGGATTCTCTCCGCCCTCGTCTTCGCCGTGGTGACCGCATCGACCACCGCCTGAAAAGGACTCCGACTCATGCCCATCGACGACTGGCAGTTCTGGATCGTGAGCCTTCTCGCACTGGTCGCGCTGGGCTTCGTCGCGAAGCCCTTGCTCCCGCTGAAGTCCAGGCAGGTCCGTTGTGGCGGCTGCCCCTCGAACCAGACCAAAGACGGTGAAAACGAGAAGCGGGCGAGCCTCACCGTGGGCGGCAAACGGGTCGGCTGACCTCGGTCACCGGCGAGCACCAGCGATCACCGAAGTTCTTCAGAATCGCTTGTGAGCGGGCCGGCCTTCCGGCTCTTTGATACCCGAGATCGCGCGAGCGATCACCAGGTCATCCATCGTCGTCACCTTCAGATTTCGTTCGCTCCCCTCGACCATCATCACCGGCTCCCCGAGTCGTTGGATCAACATCGCGTCGTCGGTGGCACCCGCGAGATCCGGCTGAGCGTAGGCCCGTCGGAGCAGTTCGATCTCGAAGACCTGAGGCGTCTGCATCCGCCAGAGATTCGTCCGGTCGATCGTCCCTTCGATCCGTCGAGCGGAAACCTGATGCCCGATCGACGGCTCACTCCCGAGGATCCCGCCGGCAGCGAAATCACCGTCGTCAAGCCCGAGGATCGAGTCGACGGTGGCATCGCGTTCCGCGGCCTCCACCAATTCGGTGCCACCGCGTTTGAGCGTGTCTCGAACCGGCACGCCGGGGACCACCGCGGGGAAGGTCTTGGCCGCCTCGAACACGCGATCGATCAGCATCTCGTCGACTAGTGGACGAGCGCCATCGTGAATAGCCACATGAGTGCACCCGCTCGGTACGGCTTCCAGAGCGTTCCGCACCGTCTCCCAACGCTCCAGTCGGCCGCCCGCGACGATCTGGCCACCCAGAAAACTCAGCTGAGCGCCATAGCGATCCTGAAAGGTCTCAAGTTCGTCGGGAGGACCGGCCACGATGACCGCATGAACATCATCGCGCTTCGCGAAGGGCTCGATCGAGCGAAGCAGCAGCGGACGTCCGCCAAAGTCCTGGCCCAGTTTGTCGCCTGCCCCGAATCGCGTGCTGGCACCGGCGGCAGGAATAATGATCGCGAATCGCATGATGAGTTCCTTGTCGGATCCGGACACCGGCACGCTGTCTTCAAGAGTCGTCGGAAGCAGTCTCTTCGGCAGCATCCGGCGGGGGCAACTTCTTCGGCGACGGAGGCGTATTCAAGGTGCGTGCGGCGTGGACAGGTTCCGTGAAGGCCAGCACGGTGACTGCGGTTCCGTAGGCGGCACTCCTCGGAAACACCCGGTCGTTCCAGCTTCCATCGTCATCGCGAACCGACATCAAGAGCCGGTTCAGACGATCTCGCCAGAGGGCCCGCTCGGCCTCCGGCAGTCGTTCGATCGCCTCCGCGGCATAACCATGCGCGTAGAAGAAGTAGTACGGAGCGACGCCATACGGGGCGACGTGCGTCCCATCCTGCTGCTTCCGCTTCAGCAGCTCGTCCCAATGCGTCACGAACGCGGCAAGGGCGGCGCGGATCGCGGCGTCCGTACCGACGCCAGTCTCCGATCGAACCGTCTCAACCGCGAGCATCCGCCCCATCGCCCCGGGGATCATGTCTGGTGATTCGCGGGTCTTTCGCTGCGCCGAGTAGGCGACCACACCGTCCTCTCCGAGCGTGAGTTCCAACGCCGCCATCGCTCGGTCACGAAGACCTTCGGCCACCGGAAAACCCTGGCGCGTCGCCTCGATCAGAACCTGCACGCCCGGCGGAGTCATAAACGGACTCGTTCCACTCGGCGCCGCCAATGGACCGCGACGGGCATAATTCCATCCACCGACCTCGGGAATCTCAATGGCCGCCAACCCATCCAGATAAAAACGGATGGCGTCGTCATGACGCTCCCGATCGGCATCGGCGACAAACCCTCGTTCTCGCATCGCCAGCAGGAAATCGCCACCGTAGATATAGCCCCAGCCCCGGACGTCGTAGCCGCCGCCGTACTTCGGATTCATATTGGCATGACTGGTCGACTCGACGACGAATGCCCGAGCCCGTTCGAGCGCCGTTCGACGTTGTTCATCATCATCACAACCCGGGACTCGAAGCAGGGCATTGCCAACGATAGAAGTCCCACCGACCCGGTACCCGATCGGAATCACCGTTTGACGTCCGCGACGGCCCTCGATCAGGGATTCCGGATCATCCTCCGTGGCGCCGACCCGATAAACCCCCTGGTACGGCCATTCCGCCTTCGTCGGACCCTCCTGCCGAGAAAGCAGCATGGCTACCGACGCCGCGACGGCCGCATCGATCTCGGCCTGCTCGACCTCGGGCGCCTCCACCTCCGGCGGCATCACGACATCGGTGCTCGTGACGATTTGGTCTTCCGCAGACGGTGGCGTGGTGATCGGTGCCTGCTGCGCCGGTGCGGGCGAAGTTCCGGTCAAGATCGTGGCGATGATGAGAATCGTCTTCATGGCCATGACCGTAGCGGATTCGCGAGGCGTCTACCAATGCCCACCCACTGTTCAGTCCGAATCGGGCGACGGTGTCGGTGAAAAGAGGTGCACGAACATGTCGATCGAATAGGCATGCGATTCAGGGCCATCGAAACCGGGAATCCCCGGGAAATCATCCTGAATATCTTCCGGGGTGCGGATAATCAGGAATGACTTGTTCTTCATATTCGCCCGGCAGCGGGCGGCGAGGTCGATGAGCCGATCCCGCGAGACCTCGTCTTCCCACATTGGATACGGCGGATCAATGAAGACCAGATCACAATCCCGTGGTGCCTGGGCGAGGGCGGCGGGGCCAAGGGCATCCGCTCTCACCACGGTCGCCCGATCACTACAACCGAGTTCACGCACATTAAATTCGAGAATTGATGCGATACGGCCGTTGAGCTCGACGAAGACGACTTCACGGGCACCTCGACTCACGGCTTCGAGGCCGATCGCCCCGACACCGGCGAAGAGGTCCAGCACCACCGCATCCTCGAACCATCCACGCAGGAGATTGAAGACCGACTCCTTCACCCGGGAGGTGATCGGCCGGGTGGTCTCCGCGTCGGGGGGGCCTTCGAGAATACGAGAACGAAATTCACCAGCGATGATCTTGAGCATCCGTGCAGTATCACGAGAATCGCCGCCGAAGACCAATCCAGTCCCACCCCAGTACGCTTCCACCTCATGCCCGACCTCCACGCCATCCTTCCGACCAGCCTTCGTGCGATCTCCAGAATCGCCCGTCTCGGCCCGGACGTCCCTTCTCTGATCGTCAGACCGGTGGGGAATGCCCTCGGCGGCCCGGAACGAAAAATCCCCTTCCTGTTCTGGATGCACGGCCGGACCGCCACCAAGGAACTCGACCCCGGCCGGTACCTCCGACTCGCCCGGTCAGGGATCGGAAGTTGCGCCATCGATCTTCCGGGTCATGGAGAACGAAGAACCGATGAAGGCCAGCGACCCGAGCGCATCCTCGACAACATCGAGCAGGCGATCGAAGAACTCGACGCCGTGATCATCGAACTTGCGGACCACGGATTCGACCTCTCCCGGATGGCGATCGGCGGGATGTCGATGGGCGGAATGGTTGCCATCGCCAGACTGTGCCGACCACATCAATTCCGTGCGGCGATCTTCGAGGCGACCAGCGGCAACTGGACGGCCCAACATCAACGCCAGTTCTTCGATCACGAAGCCACCGCTCGACTGGACCCCCTGACCCATCTGGATTCCTGGCGGGAGATCCCGGTGCTCGCGGTGCATTCGCGACTCGACGAATGGGTCCGTCACGAAGGCCAGGCAGCATTCCTCGCCGCGTTGCGAGATCGCGCGGAGGATCCGACGATTATCGAGTCGCTCGACTTCGACCAGACTGGCGCGCCCCACGAACATCTTGGATTCGGTCGGTGCTCGAATGAAGCCAGAACCCGCGAGATCGAGTTTCTCGGTCGGTGGCTTGCGTGATCGCTCAATCGATCGGCGATTTGCCCTGCCAGATCTTCGTTCCGTTGCCGGAAGCCACGACCCGGTCGACGAACCGCTCGTAGCCAGCCTTGAATGACTCGTAGTCTTCGTCGAAGTACGTCGCGATGAAGTCCCGACCGGTGTTCGGGCCGAGGTTCCGACCCCGTCTCCCCGCGGCACGATCGGCGTCGTAGAGCGAGGTCGCCACGTGACCTTCGACGGCATCGCGAACGAGCTTGATCAGACCGGCGCGATAGCGACCGCCCTCACCTTCCATCAGGTAATGCACGAGTACCCAGACCTGCGCGTAGTAGGTGAGCAGTCCCGATTCGCTTCCGACCATGAAGAACTGAGGCGGCTTCGCGACGAGTTGATCGAGGTCGATCAAACGGCCGCGATATCGAGATGACCGAAGCTGCCCGTACCGCTCGGAATTCCGCCACGGCATGAAGACGGGAACATCGTCACTCCGTCGAAAGCGATGACCTTCCGCATAGGTTGCCAGTCCTTCTTCGAGAAACGCAGGCAACGGGTGCCGAAAGACGCTCTGCGTGTACTGATGCCAGCCTTCGTGCGCGAGCATGCAGAGCGTGTCGTATTGGCCGATATCCCAAATGACGCTCTCCGCGTCGATCGTATACCCACCACGTTCGATTCCGAGATACAGACTCGCACCACGCTTGAGTCGCCAGGTGGTCCAGGCGGACCATTCCGGCCGAGTGCCGAAGACGAACGTGCTCATTCGCTCCGGCGGCGGATCGAGCAGCCCTTCCTCGGAGCCCTCCGAGAGCATGCTTCGATAGTGGCGAAGCGCGGTTCCGGTGAAGATCGGCAGCGCATCCCGAAGTCGCCCTTCGGAAATCGTGAGATGGAGCTGGTGCGTCGGCGTGGTGACAAGTTCGCCTTCATATCCGCCGAAGGTCCAGGGCTCGGTGGAGACCACGGCGCCGACCTCATCGGTGTCGGCATCATCGACCCCGGGCTTCATTGCGATCGGTCGGCCCTCGACTGCGGCCCGAACCGCCGGCCTCGGCGTGTGATCAGGTTCGGTCTCGCATCCGACCACCGACATCCAGAGAAGGCATGCGATCCCCAGCACCCGGGTCATGGGGTTCGATCGCTCTTCTCGGGGGTGAAGGACTTTGGGAAGCATCCGAAAGCATGGTAGCCCGTTCCCGGCGTTCAATGCTCATCGATCGATGATCCTATCTAAAGCCCAGACGACCAGAGAGCCTCCGCCGGCGCCTATTCGAGTGCCGCAAGCCCCGTCTCCGACGCGGCCAGATCCGCCTCGGCGACCTCCAACATCCGGCGGGTCTCCGCGACCATCTCGGGCTTGGCGTTGTTCACATATCCGGCGTTCCCGAGCTTCCCCTTGAACCCTGCGACCTGCTTCCGCTTGGCCTCGATGGCCTTGCGAAGCCGTTCCCGCTCGCCTTCCACATCGACGGCGTCGAGCAGATTCGACAAGAGAATCTGTCCACCCTCGAAGGGCAATGGAATAGACCCTTCCGGCGCCGCATCCACCTCGAGGACCGCTTCGAGACCCGCAAGTGTCTCGACCACACCTCCGGCGTCCGCGATCAGCGTGCGGATGGGAGCCGAAGCATGGAGGGTAATCCGGCGTTTCGGCTTGACCTGTCGCTCCCCACGTAGGTTTCGAACCGCCGCGACCAATGCCTGAACGCGGGCAAACTCCGTTTCCGCGGCCTCGTCATGCGTCGAACAGTCGATGTCCGGCCAGGCGCTGATGCCACATCGATCGGCGATCGGAAGATCGAGCCCTGGAACTCCGGTGCCCCCATCGACCTCCCGCAGACCTTCGACCCGATGAAGATGGGGCCAGAGCGTCTCGGTCACGAAGGGACACGCGGGGTGGAGCATCCGAAGAATGGAATCGAGCACCGCGTGCAGACGCTGCTGCTGGCCGCGACTCGTACGCACCGTCGGCTTGATCGCCTCGAGATACCAGTCGCAGAAATCACGCCAGACCAGGTCGTACATCGCTTCGGCATACTGATTGAAGTGGTACTCCCCGAGCGCATCCTCGACCAGATGCGTGGTCCGATGCAGACGCGAGATGATCCAGCGATCTACCAGCGAGACTTCCGCCTCGTCCGCGTCTTCGACGACCGTCTCAAGATTCGAGAGGCCAAACCGAACGGCGTTCCAAAGCTTGTTGCAGAAATTCCGCCCCGCATCGAATCGACTCGAGGTGTTTCGAGCAAGCGGTCGTTCGTCACTCGCCTCGACGTCGCCGACCGCGACCCCGTACGAAGTCACCATCATCTTCGAGCCATCATTCGGCGATTTCTGCTCAGAGGCAGAGACCAGGTAACCCGCGTCGTTACGAACAAAATCAGGAGTGAAGGTATCTCCGGTGTGCGGACAGACCATGTCAACCGGCATCCGAACATCCTGACTTCCGGTGGCCATCTGGGCCAAGGTGAATCGCATCGCGTCGGCGCCATGACTCTCGATGATGTCTCGAGGATCCACACCGTTCCCGAGACTCTTGGACATCTTCTGGCCGTGGCCGTCCTGAATCATCGCGTGAATGAAGACGTGCTGGAAGGGAAGTCTGGCCTCGAAATACCGGTTGAACATCACCATGCGACTCACCCACAAGGTGATGATCTCCCGGGCGGTGCACAGCACGTTCCCGGGGTTGAAGGTCTCGAGCAGTCGCTCACCCTCGGGGATCTCCTCCGGGAACGCCGCGGGTTCGGGCCAGCCCATGGTCGAGAGCGGCCACAGCGCGCTGGAGAACCAGGTGTCGAGCACGTCAGGATCCTGTTCGAATCCCGCATCCCCGAGCGCCGACGTGATCGACGCTTCGCCGGCGTCGATGGTCGATGGCCTCGGCACGCAGACCGACTCTTCGACGGTGCCGTCCCCGAGTAGTCTCACCCGATGGGCGCAGCCCATCGAGGTCCACGCACTCTCGACCGCGACCATCTCGTCACCGGCCTTCGATGCGGCGATGCGGATCGACTCCTCCGCATCGGCAGCCTGCTTGATCCGGGACCAGACCGGAATGCGATGCCCCCACCAGAGTTGCCGGGAGATGCACCAGTCCCGAATGTTCTCGTGCCAAAGCCTGAAGGTCTTGGCATATCGGTCGGGGAAGAACGTCAACCCGCCGTCCCCCGCCATCACGGGACCGTCGGCCGAGGTCTCTCCTCGTTGCTGGTCATCCATGGTTCGCAGGGCACTCCCCGCGAGTCGATCGTCGGTGACCCGGACGTACCACTGGTCCGACAGATACGGCTCGATCGGAACGTGACTCCGGTAGCTGTGTCCGACCGAATGCTCGTAGTCTCGGACCGACTCCAGAAGCCCATGCGACTCGAACCACGCCACGATCGCGATCCTGGCGTCCTCTCGACTCATTCCGAGGAACACCCGAGCCTCGTCGCTCACGCCGTCACTCCAACCATGCTGGTCGGAGATCGTGCCATCCGGGGCCATCACGTTGATCACCGGGAGTTCGTGCCGCAGACCGATGTCCCAGTCGTTGGGATCGTGGGCTGGGGTGACCTTGAGGAATCCCGTGGCCATTGCCGCCTTGGGATCGTTGATCGCGTCTGGCCCGAGCCCAAGTTTTTCGGCCACGCTCGCCGCGAGGACAACGTAGTCGTCCTCGACGATGGGAATGACCCGGCCGGTGATTGGCACCCGGACCGATCGCCCGCGAAGTTCCGCGGCGCGGGGATCCTTGGGATTCATCGCGACCGCGGTGTCTCCGAGCATCGTCTCGGGCCTGGTGGTTGCCACGGTGACGAAACCGTCACCATCGGCGAGCGGATATTGGAGGTACCACATGTGACCCGCCACGTCGCGCATCTCGACCTCGTCGTCGGCCAGCGCGGTGCGGGTCGCGGGATCCCAATTCACAAGGCGCTTGCCGCGATAGATCAGACCGTCGGCAAAAAGCCGAAAGAACGCCTCGCGAACTGCTGCAGCGCAGACCGGATCCATCGTGAAACGCGTTCGATCGAAGTCACAGGAGCATCCCATCTCCTGAAGCTGACCGAGAATCGTCGTCTCATATTCGTCCTTCCAGCCCTGCACCTGCTCGATGAACTGGTCACGCGTGAAGTCGGTGCGTCGTTTCCCCTGGCGAAGCAGCCGCTTCTCGACCACGGTCTGGGTCGCGATGCCGGCATGGTCCGTCCCCGGCATCCAGAGGGTTCGATCACCCCGCATCCGGTGGTACCTGATCAGGATGTCTTGCAGCGTGTTGTTGAACGCATGCCCGAGATGCAATGCCGCCGTCACATTGGGCGGTGGAATGAGAATCCCATACGTGGCTCGATCATCACCTCCCGCCGCGGCGGGCTCGGCGTGAAAATCCCCGTGCTCCGACCAGGCGGCCCGAACCACGGGCTCGGCGGCGGCTGGCGAGTAGGATTTGGCGAGCGCATCGGGCGTCACCGATGCAGCGTCTTTGGTTCTGGGCTCTGGCATGATTCCGACATCTTACGAATCCCTACCCGCTCGACGCGCTCTCCCGGCCTTTCTTGGTCGGAACTTCTTCATGCCCGCATTGATCGCCGCACTGGCCTTTGCGGGGTGTGACCGGTCGGCTCCCGACCCTGGAATCCCGGATTCGGCCCAAACCCCCCCGGTCAGTGCCTCCGATCGAGATGCCTCCCTCGATGCGATCGACCGGTGGCTGGCGGCCGGGCGGGCCGACAACGCCGAGAGCATCGCCCGAATGCTCGCGACCCGTCTCCCCGACGATTCGACGGTGGCGGCGACGCTGGGTCAGGTTCTGCTCATGCGAAGCGCCGAAGTCCGAGAGATCGCCGGTGAGGCCGCCGCCGCCGCGATCTCCGCGGAAGCCGCCGAGATGCTCCAAATCGCCGATCGACAAGGGCGAAACGATCCGGCGACGTTGCGGAGTCTGGGCGTGGCGCTGGAACGGTCCGGTCGACTGGACTCGGCGATCGAAATTTATCGACGAGTCGCCGAAGACGACGCTCTGGCCAGACTCTATCTCGGACTTGCGCTTCTTCAAGCGGAACGAGGAGAAGAGTCGGTGAATCTTTTGAACGGACTCTCGACGGATCGTCCCAATGATGCCTTCGTGCGAGCCGCACTCGCCGAGGCTCGTTTTCGAACTGGTGATTCTCCCGGCGCGTTCGCCGATCTCGATGAAGCGGTAAGGCTCGCCCCGGACGAACTGGCGATCCGCATTCGACGCGCGTCCCTGCTTCGTCGCACCGGAAAAGCCAGGATGGCGATCGAGTCACTGGTGGCGCTTCCGGAAGCCGACCGAACCCGGCGCATGGTCGTCGAAGAACTCGCGGCCAGTTGGGGGGCCATCGAACGGCCCGCCGCCGCCGCGGAAGTCTGGGCATCCCGCGCTCGTTCCGTCCCTGCGGATGTCCCCGCCGCCCTTCTGGCCGCCGCGTGTTTCGCGAAGGCCGGTCGCCCCGCGGATGCGGAAGCTTGGCTTCGCATCGCCGAAGAGACTGCACCCGGCGACGATTCCGTCGCTGCCGCGCGAAAACGCCTCGGTTTCTGAGAACACATTGAGATTGGGTGGGGTGATCAGCGGAGGTGTCGGCCACCGTCGATCGGAATCACGACACCCGTGCAGTAGGTTGCGTCAATGATCAACGAGCGAGCGAGCGCCGCCGCCTCCAAAGGCGTCCCGGCGCGACCGAGCGGGACTCGCTGCAGATACGTCGCTCGTTGATCTTCGGGCCACTCCTCCGGCCAGCCCACCACACCGGGAGAAATTCCCATCACTCTGATCGGCGCGATTTCGATAGCGAGAAGCCCGACCAAACCCTCAACCGCTGCTTTTGCGGCCAGATACGGCGTCGCGCCGGCTCGCGGACGATCCACCGCATGAATATCGCCAAAGAGAATGACGGCCGAGCCGCCCGGAACCGAAGATCGCGCCAGGGCTGAACGAAGCCCCGAGACCAGCGTCGCCGGGCCGCCGACCTGCGCCGCGGTCTGACGTGTGAAATTCTCGATCGTCGCCGCTTCCAAGGAAATCTCTTCAAAGGGCGAGCCCGCCACCACCACGGCATCGAGCGGTTGCGATCCCACGACCTGCACGAAGTCGGAGATCGTGGCGCCGTCGGTAAGGTCCAGCCGATGCCCCCGAACCGACGGGGGCGTTCCGAGCGAATCGAGCTCCTCAATCAAGGTGTCGAGACCATCCATCCGACGAGCAGTGAGTTCGAGGGACCAGCCGAGCCCGGCAAAGGCGCGAGCGACCTCGGTCCCGACCCGTCCTGTCGCGCCGATCACCGCGATCCGGCGAGCGT
>CALFOM010000176.1 GCA_937919685.1 uncultured Phycisphaera sp. | reverse complement strand
CACGACGGTTCGGAACCGCTCGAGCCGGCGATCGTCGAACACACCCGCGACGCCATGATCACGCGAATCGCGGATCGTGCTCGTGATCGCCACGCCCGCGAGGACATCGTGAACGGTATTCCCTTCCGAACCTACGATCACTGGCTTCCCTTCTATTGGGAGCAGCGGGTCGCCGAGATCGAGATCATTGATCGTGCGGCCAAGGGCGGCGATGGTCTCGCCGTCAACTTCGTGACGCTCGATCGACTGAACCCAGCGGAATTCCGGACGTTCTACGCATCAGGTTTCGCGGGCTACCACAACAACATGTCCGACTTTCTCAACCAGGGCGTCACCCTCGTCTCAAGCGGGCCGTCCGAGCGGTATCCCGGCGAGACTGAATATCGCTACACCGCGGAGATTCAGAACAAGTGGCCCGAACAGACCCCGCTTGCGATCGGGGATCGGATGGAGATCGAGCTCAGCCAGTTCCTCGCAGCGCCGCGGAACGGCCGCTTGAACTACTACGGGACGGCGATGCTCTACGTGGTGGGCGAGGGGATCGTCCCTTGGTACGCGAAGGCGAAGGAGGAAGCGAGCACGCCCGAGGAGCAAGCGGCGGCGTCCTTCGATTCCTTCCCTCTTCCCGAGCATGCCTGGCTTGGAGGTCAAACCACGCTTCCGTATCAGTACTCCAACGAGCCCGACGACCGGTTCAAGCAGATGGCCGGGAACATCTCGCACGCGAGCGGTCATGCCTTCACGGTCGGTCGCCGATTGCATCACACCGACTTCAATAGTGGCGTCCACTCTGAAGATGGCAACCCGATCTTCGCCGAGCACATCGGCAAGGTTGGCCCACGATTCGTCAACACCAGTTGTGTGGCCTGCCACATCGGAAACGGTCGGGCGTTACCGCCCGCGGTGGGCGAGGCCTACAACCAGGCCGTCATCCAAGTGGGGCGTGACGCCGATGGAAACCCGCATCCGATTCTGGGAGAAGTGCTCCAGCCGAGCACGGGATCCACGCCGGGCGGCGGTGGCGGCGGTGGTGATGGTGACGCGTTCATCCGCATCGAAGCCGAAGATTTCTCGGTGATGAGTGGCGTCGAGACCGAGACTTGCACCGACGAAGGCGGCGGACTCAACGTCGGCTTTATCGACAGCGGCGACTGGATGGCCTATGTGGATCACCCAGTGGACATTCCATCGACCGGGACCTATCTGATCGCCTTCCGCGTGGCGAGCGCCATCGGTGGCGGCACGCTTCGCTTCGAGGAAGTCGGCGGATCACCGCTGCACGGAACCATCGACATCCCCGCAACCGGCGGCTGGCAGTCCTGGACGACGGTGACGCTGTCGGTGCAGCTCTCCGAAGGCGAACACCGGTTCGGCATCAACGCCGCGGCCGGCGGATGGAACTTCAACTGGTTTGAGATTCTGGAGCCAGACGGATTCCAGGGCGGCGAGCCCGAGGACGTCGAAGGGTCGATGATCCTCGCGGCGTGGGAGGATGTGCCGGGTGCGTTCGGCGACGGTTCGTCGTTTACGCTTCGCCGTCCCGTCTACGAATTCACCGGCCCGGTCCCGGAGTACTACTCGGTTCGGCTCGCGCCGCAGCTCGTCGGGGTGGGATTGCTCGAGGCGATCGACGAAATGACGCTGCTCGAACTCGCAGACGAATGCGATCTTGATGAAGACGGGATTTCCGGTCGGCTTCGAACGGTTGAGAATCCCGCCGATCCGGATCGAAGCCGCATTGGTCGCTTCGGCGCCCGCGGTTCGACCGCGTCGGTGCGAGAGCAGATTGCGTACGCGATGAACCGTGACATGGGGGTGGCGAGCGAGGTCTTCCCGGTGCTCGATGGCGACGCCAAACCTTCGCCGATCGAGATTGGGAATGAAGAACTCGATCTCATGGATCGGTACACCTCGCTGCTGGGCATTGCGGCACGGCGGGCGCTCCTCGATCCGATGGCACTGGAGGGCGAAGCGTTATTTGCAGCGGCCAATTGCACGGCCTGCCATGTTCCCATGATCGTGACCGGTGCAACCCATCCCTACGCAGAACTTCGTGACCAGACGATTCATCCGTACACCGACATGCTTTTGCACGACATGGGCCCGGGACTCGCCGACAACCTGGGCGACCATGGTGTGAGCGGTGCGGAATGGCGGACCCCGGCGTTGTGGAACATCGGACTGACCGAAGGGGTCAGCGGTGGGGAGGCATACCTGCATGACGGCCGCGCTCGAACCATCGAAGAGGCCATCCTCTGGCATGGCGGCGAAGCGGAGGCGTCGAAGGAGGCGTTTCGCATGATGTCCTCGGAGGATCGCGCCGCGATCGTGGCATTCCTGAAGTCG
>CALFOM010000175.1 GCA_937919685.1 uncultured Phycisphaera sp. | reverse complement strand
GACATCCTACTGACTCGGAATCTCCCCTCCTGAATGTCGAGGACATCAAGGAACTCAAAAAGATCGACTCGGACCACCAGACCCCGGTTCCCGCCATCGATGCCGCATCCGTCCGCATCCACCAGCCTCAACGCATCGAACCGCTAATCTGATCACCTCTTATGCCCGACCTTCGCACTTTCATCTCCGCCCTCGAGTCAGCCGGAGAATTGCACCGAGTCCGGACGCCGGTGTCTCCGATTCTCGAGGTGACCGAGATCGCTGATCGACTGGCTCTCTCGGCGGCACCTTCCCCGAGTCGGAACGCCGAAGCCTTCGACCCTGGACGGGGCGGGCTCGGGGGTCCAGCCCTCCTCTTTGAGAACGTCGAAGGATGTGATTTTCCGCTGGCGATCAATCTCTACGGCTCGTATCACCGCATCGAAACGGCCCTCGGCTGCCAGGGCCCCGCCGGCGGCCTTGAAGCGATCGCCGACAGGATCGGCTCGCTCGTGAAGCCGCAACCTCCCCGATCACTCCGCGAACTCTGGAGCAAGCTCCGGGAGTTTGGCCCACTCCTGAGAATTCCCCCTCGAACGGTGCGATCCGGACCCTGTCAGGACGTCGTGCGACTCGTCGCACGTGATGAAGTCGACCTTCGAAGGCTCCCGATTCTCAAGTGCTGGCCACTGGATGGTGATCCCGCAGCCGTGAATTGCGGGCTGACCGCAGAGGAGTCCGGAACGGCCGGAGGCGATGGCAGATACATCACCCTCGCGGGCATGCACACGATTCATGCCGACGATCGAGGTGTGGCCAAGCCGCCAAGCCACAACATCGGCATGTACCGATCCCAGTTGCTGGGGCCGACCTCGCTCGCCATGCACTGGCACATGCATCACGACGGCGCCTCGCACTGGCGCAGTTGGAAGAAGATCGGCGAACCCATGCCGATCGCGATCGTTCTCGGAGGCGAACCATGCCTTCCCTATGCCGCCACCGCGCCGCTCCCTCCCGGGATCAGCGAACTCCTCATGGCAGGTTTCCTCAACGGCAGAGGCATTCCGATGGTCGCTGCGAAGACCGTTCCGCTTCGAGTGCCCGCGAATGCCGAGATTGTCATCGAAGGCTTCGTCCGAACCGACGCGGGCATGATTGGGTTCGATCCGCGGACCGACGGCGATCTTGGCCCGGGCGCGGTGTTCGAGGGGCCCTTCGGCGATCACACCGGCTTCTATTCCCTTCCCGATCGATATCCGATCGTCGAAGTCACCGCCGTCACTCATCGCCGCGATGCGATCTACCCGACCACCGTCGTGGGACTTCCGCCCCAGGAAGACTATTACCTTGGAAAAGCGACGGAGCGGATGTTCCTGCCACTGCTTAAGACGATCGTCCACGACATCGACGACTATCACCTCCCCCGCTTCGGCTGCTTCCACAACAGCGCTTTCGTTCGCATCGACAAGGCCTACCCACTTCAGGGCCGCCGGGTGATGCATTCCATCTGGGGAGCCGGCCAGATGGCGTGGACGAAATCCATCGTGGTCGTGGACGGAGATGTTCCGGTTCATGACGAACATGCGGTGATCGAGACGGTGATGCGGCGTTGCGACTTCCGCCGTGATCTCGTCTTTGTCCGCGGTCCATTGGACATCCTCGACCATTCAACGCCCGCGATCGCCGCCGGAACCAAGATCGGATTCGACGCCACCACACGGATGCGCGGCGAAGAGACCGGCACCGTCAATCTCGATCCGCCGGTCCTCCCGGACGCGGCACAGATCCAGTTTGCACGGGACCTCGGAGCCACGCTTCCCGATCCCGGTCTCGGTCGACTGGCGATCCTGACGGTTGATGATGAATCACCGCACGCGGGAATCAAGGCGATCGAAGCGCTGTGGTCCAAGCTCTCCGAAGACAATCACGCCGCTGAATTCGTCATCGCCATCGATGCCGATGCCAATCCAGCCGATCTCGAGAACACGCTGTTTCGATGGCTCTCCAACGCTGATCCGGCTCGCGACCGTGTGACGCGGGGCGCTCGGATCGGCTTCGACGCCAGACGGAAGACCCCGGGACGAGATGATCGTGGCGGGGTACCGGTTCGCGACTATCCGCCGCTGGTGAGCATGTCACCGGAGATGGTCGAGAACGTAGATCGACGTTGGGCCGAGTACGGCTTCACCGGGCCTCCCATTCCCTCGAGATTTGGCAAAACATCGACGATTCAAGCAGCCCTCGACGGAGACTCGCCGGAATGAAGGGCGGCTTCAGCGTGCCGGCCTGGGCGACGGTCCTCGGATGGAGCATCGCCATCATCTTCCTTGTCGCGTACTTCTTCGTCGCTCATGCCGTGATGCGAGGGCTCGTCCCCACCTTTGGCTGGGACGCCGGCGCGATCGCCACTGCGACCTTCGGCACCATCGCGATGGGCCTGGGAATCGTCTGGCTCGTCGTCTTCGCCGAACTGCCCGAGATCTGGTACCTCCATCGGCGACCGCACCGCCTGATCCGACAAGGGCGATGCCCAGCCTGCGGGCATCCGGTACGAGAAGCCGGCGTCGACCGATGCAGCGAGTGCGGCGTCGAGGCGACTTGGCTCCCCCCCCCGTACGTGTTCGGCTGGAAGGCCGCACGGCGATTCGGCCTTGCCCTGATCCTTGGGTTTCTCGGGGGCCTGCTCACCGCGGAAACCGCGATCGCGATGGATGAATACGGCATGCGTGCAACGGTCAAAACCGCATCGAACCCTGAGGCGACCGACTCCACCGGCGACGCCGAAGTGCAAATCAACTTCATTCGAGCCTGGCCAGCCTCGTTCTCCCGAGTCGAATGGACTCCTCGGCAAGGGTTCAGGCCCGAACGACTCTTCGGCCAGGGTCGGGTCTCCAACAAAGCAAGACGACCAAACAACCTCTAACTCCGTATCAAATATTCGGACTAAGACTTGATCCTCGTGTTCATCCCCGCGACCTCCGGACCACAAACCACAAACCACCACTTTGTGTCATAAAATCGCATTTTTTTCCGATTTCGTGCCGTGCGTTGTTATTTGTTATTCGTCATAAATTTCCGCGAATTCCGAATAACATTTCCGCATTTCACGTGGCTTCTGACTAACCTCATGCACGAGATAAAACTGAGTCGACTGGACGAACCAGCGACTTCAATGTCCTACTTTCAGGACTGAGCTAAGAGAGAATGATTGACATGTCGAAAACCACCGCAGGGACCAGACATCCCCTCGCGCAAGCACCACTTGACGAACTTGCCGCCGAACTCGGGCGACGCCGGGCAGCCCTCCCGAAACTTCTCGTACGACGCGAGAAGTTGATCGAAGATCTCGAACGGATCGAGAGCCAGATCATCGCGCTGCAACAGCTCGAATCCCAAAGTTCGACCATTAAACCTCGGAGCGCCGCGTTCCGTTCGACCTCTCTGGCTTCCCTGACAAAGGGCACTCGACGAGGCCCGAGCATGACGGCCCGAATTGCGAAAATCCTTGGATCGACACCGATGCGACCGATCGAGATCGCCGAGGAGTTGGTGAAGCAAGGCCTGCATCCGGGAAACAAGTCCCTGCAGGTCCAAGTCTCCAGCACACTCTCGAAGCACGACGAATTCACCCGACTCGCGCGAGGCCAGTGGATCAGGAGCTGATGAGCCACGGAACGATAAGCCTGGCGCTCTTTTTCGTGCCGACTCCGCGAATGCGGGGTCAACGAAGGAAGAGATAGAACAGGTGGCCTTCGGAATATTGCCCGCCGGCGAGAGTCTCGGCCTCGTCACCTTCTCCCATGTAGATGTCCGCTCGGCCAGGCGCCCGAATTCCGCCACCGGTGTCTTGATCGACCATGAAACGAAGGAACGGTGTCGATGTTCCTGAGACGGTCACGCCCCTCGTGTCGACCAAGCACACGCAACCTGGCGGGTAGACATCTTTGTCCGTCGCGAGCGACGACTTCGCATTCACCTTGAATCCCAGACTTCCCGATGGCCACGCGGCGCCGTCGTACTTCTGGAAGTAGACGAAGTTTTCGTTGGTGAGCATGGCTTCCTCCACTACTTCAGGCTGCGAATCATAAAGCTCATAGATCGCGGGAAGGCTCAGCCCACCCTTAGGGATGTGACCTGCGTCCACCAACCGAACCCCGAGACCGCTGTACGGGCGGTCAGTCTTCCCGGCGTATCCGACGTAGACCTGTCGGCCATCTGGAAGGTTGAGCCGGGCGCTTCCGTTCACCTGCACGACATACACATCTAAAGGTGAATCTAACCAGACGAGTTCGCCACCGGCATGCAAGTTTGTCTCCAGAATCTCCGCTCGCGTCGGATATCGCTCGATCGAGCCATCCGGCATCCGGCGTCCGATGGGCGTTCCATCCAACGGATCAGAGATGAGATCGGCGGGGCGCCGATAGAGCGGATATGCAAATCGATTCGTAGGTACTTCGCTGGCATCGAAATCCGGCGCGTAGTACCCGGTGAAGAGCACGGTTCCATCCCCGTCCCACCCGATCGACTCATAGACCTTGAACTCGTCTAAGACCTGGCGACGGAAGTCGTCGCTGCTCTCCGCACCCTCGAGAAGTTCACGGAATCTGAAGAGCGAACGGCGGGCTTCCTCATGCGTGATCTCTCGATCCGAGGTGACGTACGGAAACGACCGACGCGAACTCGGCATCTCGAACCATGCAAGGCTTCGTTGAATGGCATCAAGCAGACCCGCATCTCGCGCTCGCCATGCTTTCTCGAGGTCTGGAATGCTTCCCTGCGGAGCCGGCCGAAGTGCCACACCCCCGGGCACCAGAGGCCGTTCATAGTCCGGCTTGGAGGAAGCGTCAGGTGCACAACCGAGTTGGAGGAACCCGATCGCAACAACCGTCGTGACGGTGCGAAGAAGGCCGATGAGGGGATTGAATTCCAGATGGATCATGAGTGGACGGTACCGGATCCGGGGGGAGATGTCCCGTCCCCGCGAATCGAGGACCGCCCCTTCGATTGCAGCCTCTTTCGATCTACAATTCGTGGGTGCAGATCCGACCTGACAAAGACCAGCGACTGGTACTGCTGCTTGGCGACGAGACCGGCCGAACGCTCCGCCGGCACATCGTCGAACGGCTGGAGAAAGCCGACGCGCCTTTTCGACCTGCCGTCATCGGATGCGACCTGCCCTTCGAAGGACTCGCGGCCGTGGCCGAAGAGATGGACGAACTCCTCAAGAGGTTCCGTCCACACGTGGCGCACGTCTCCGTCGGGAGAACTGATCTTTTCAGATCCATCGAACCAGACGGAAACAGTCATCCGGCGCGAGGATTCGTGGAGATTCGTCAAGATCTGAATCGCCTCGTCGACGCCGCCAAACTTTCAGTGGAAACGAATTTGGTCATCGCGACGGCTCCGCCGGTGCGGGATGATCTTCAGGACCTCGTGCGGGACGACGACATCGAGAGACTGAACGTGGTGATTCGTGAAGTCGGACAACACCGTGATGTCCTGATTGATCGATGGGATCACGCCATCGACCGTTCGGCCGCCGATCCGGCACATCTGGAATCGGATGGCCATCACCTGACCGAGGCTGGCCGACAGCGTGTCGCCGACTCCGCGACCAAGGCAATCATCGACGCCTTGATCCGAGCGGAGAATCCGTGGAATCAATTTGCTCGCGTCGGCCGAGGCAGCCCGTTGGAGGGCATTCCAAGACCTCGACACCCGGAAGTCCAGTAGTCCCAATGCGGCAGCGTCCGGATATCACGAGCGAAAATCGTCCAATCCAGCGGTTGAGGGCTCCCGTGGGCATCGGCTTCATCGAGATCACCAGTCGCAGCCACGCTTTCCGCCTCCGCCCGGCTACAATCCAACCAACGCTGGAATTTCCTCCCCCGACCACTCGACGGAGCCGCACATGCTGCCTCTGAGTTCAACCCATCTCACTCTCGGTCTGTTCGGCATGCCCGGTGGCTGGGAGATGATCGTCGTCCTCGTGATCGGCTTGCTCGTCTTCGGCCGGCGCCTCCCGGAAATCGGCCGGTCTCTTGGCTCGAGCATCGTGGAGTTTAAGAAGGGCATTAAGGGAATCGACGATGACATCGATTCAGAATCGCGAAAGTCATCCTCGACCCCGGCCCAGATCGACCAATCCACCACCTACTCCGCTCGACACGATCCGGAGACGGGCGGCGAGAAGAGCCCCTATCAAGCCGAACAGGGTTCGACCGAAAAAACCGACTGAAACGCGTCTCGGTCACGACGATGCCGCGACGTCCCACCGACGAACGACACGCCGCCGCGACCCTCGCGGCGGCGTTCGCATTGGCCAACAATGAAATCTCCCACCGGGAACCCTGAAATACGGCGTCCCGGATTCCGGATCATCTTCGCGGCTTCCCGGGCTTCCGCCCCTGCCCGTCGCTCCGGCGACTCGGATCAGATCACCCCGTGAGTCAGTCTTCTCGGCATCAGAATCATTCGATCGCGGGCCACTGGCGCGATCGCCTCGCGACCGCAGCTGTCCTCGATGCTGGTCTTCAGGATGATCACGTCGCCATCTCCCGCGCGAGGAAACTCGTCGACCGAGGTGTGAGCGGGGCCGTTCTCGCCGTCCTGATGCTCGCCGTGCTGGGGGGCCTCGCGGGCGCTTCGACCACCGCCGAGCTCCTGCGGCAAGACGGCGGCCCGGTACACGCGGCCGCCGTCCTGATGATCCTCGTCGGCGGACCCTGGTCGTTCATTCTGCTGCGGACCATCATCCTGCTCACACTTCGCAGACGAGGCGGACCGCTGCTTGGCCGGCTGGTTCCGGCCGGATTCGGCTGGATGATCAATCGCTCACCCGGCGACCCCGATCTCACCGCCGCCGTGGCGAGCCGAACGGCCTCCATGCTCGCCACGGGACCGGCAAGACGACTCGCGGCCGTCGGCTCCGGCGCCTTCTGGTGCGGATATGCCTCCATCGCGATTCTCACCATCTGGTTCGTGACGGCCCGAGTCGCACTCGGATTCGGCTGGGAGAGTTCGTGGCTCCCCGCAGAAGTAGGAAGGTCCATTGTCGAGTTCGCATCGGCGCCGCTCACCCCAATACTCGGCGATCTGACATTGGAGCCAGTCGCGGGGCCGCCGACCGCCGCGGCGGATGATCCGGAGGCATTGACGGCTCGACGAGATTGGATCCTCTTTCTCTCAGCGGGAGTCGGGGTCTACCTTTTGCTCCCGATACTGCTCTGGACCACGTTCCAGGCGGCGTGGGGTCATCTTGCCGCCGCACGCTGGCACCCCAGAACGAGGAAGCACCTCCCTGCACCAAGCCTCGACCAAACTGAACGCCCCATTGCACCGCTGCTCACCGACGCCGCCGCGCCTGGCTTCAGGCATGATTCGCATGACTTGCATGACTTGCATGACTCGACGTGTCCATGTCATCGCCTCGTGCGGCTTGACCGCCCTGGCGCCGCTCCATCGCTCCCATCGGAATTCTCCAAGCTCGAAGACCTCGGCGATCTGGACTCCCAGGAATCCATGGCGAACGCTCTCGCGCTGACCACGGAGCCGGGGCAACGAACCGTCATCATCGCCTGGCTCCCGGCCACGCCGGACCGTGGCGTTCGAAGACGAATCAAGGACCTCCGAGAGGCGGCCGGAGTCGCCCCTCTGCTCCTGCTTGACGGCGGCGCAGCGCTCCGGCGACGCGAGTCTCCGTCGATCGCCGCGACTCGACTCGCGGACTGGCGAATCCTGGCTTCAGAACTCGGCGTCGAGATATTCGAGTGCGATCTTTCCAACCTGACCGAAACCAGCCGAAGCGCTCTGGCGGATCGACTTCAGGGTCGAGGCTCACCCGACTCCGACGCGAAATCGCGCGACCCCAGAACGCTTGATGAGTCGTTCGCGGTCATCGGCAGACACCTTTCAACAACGCCTCCGCTCCCTGATGATGAGACCCTCGCAACCTGCCTCCACGAGATCGCGCGCATTCATTCCGCTCGCCTCGACCAGTCTTCCGGAGGATGGCGATCCTGGCGGCATCGTCTTGAGAAGCTCGATCCATCCAGCGCTGCAGACGGCTTGAAGATGATCACGACCCGCGGCCTCGAGCTGCTTCCCGGAGGACTTCGGAGCCATGCCGGCTGGATCGGCATCGGCGGGATCCTCGGCGCCGCAGCCTGCGCCGCCGCAGCCGTCGCGGCACCGGCCGCGCTCGTCTCTCTTCCCGCCTGGGCGGGGACCGGCGCCGGCATCGCGGGCATCCTCAAGGTCTGGCGGAACACCAGGCCAAAGAATCCTCCTGATCTCGAGGGCACCGGAGTCGACGAGGGCGATCAGCTCGGAGAAGCCGTGCTCGGCGCCGCCACCGTGTCCGTGCTCTGGTGGATGCAAGGCGAAGACGAATCATCCATCGCTACGGCGTTGCTGAAATTGATTGCAGTACGAGACTCCGGCGGTCGGGCCCCGCGCCTTGAGAATCCAGATGCCGCGCGGCTGTGGCTCGCCGAAGCAAGGCTAGCCGTCGTCGACGTGAAGGGAGGTGATTCGTGAGCGATTCATCCAGCCCTCTCCGCATCGCGGTCGTCGGCCATGCCAATACCGGCAAGACCTCCTTGTTGCAGACGCTGCTGCGTCGTCGCGACTTCGGAGTCGTCAGCCCCACCGGCGGTACCACGCGGAGCGTCACGTCCGGCGAAATACTTGATGAAGAAGAGGTCCTCGCCGTCATCCTCGACACACCTGGCCTTGAGGATTCGATCAACCTTCGAACCACGATTGAATCATCGCGGACCGATCGGAGAGAAGATCCGAGGACGTTGCTCGACCGCTTCCTTGCTTCGCCCGCGGCCCGAGACTCGAACGAGCTCGCGATGGAAGCTTCATCACTCGAAGCCGCGTTGGGTGCCGATGTGCTTCTCTATGCCATCGATGCACGCGATGAGCCACAACCTCGCCATCTTGATGAATTGGCGATCCTCGCCATGACCGCCAGACCCCTGATCCCACTGCTCAACTTCATCGCACGCCCTGAAGCGAACACCGACGCCTGGCGAGAGGCCTGCGCTCGACAAGGACTCCACGCCACCGTTTCCTTCGATGCGATCGTCTTTGATGACGCCGGAGAGAAGAGATTGCTGGATGCCGTTCGCACGCTCGCGCCAGCGCGGGAGAATGCGATCAACGCCTGGCGTTCGCTCCGAGATTCCGAGCGGTCCGACGCCATCGCGGGCGCCAACGAGATCGCGGCCGACTTCCTCATCGATGCCGCCGCCGCGATCATCGTGACCGAGCCTACGAGCCGGGAGGCGGCGGATCGGGAGAAGGCCTTCGAGACCGCCACGAAGACCTTGCTTGATGCCCTCCGAGCGCATGAGTCTCGTGCCATGCACCGGATTGCCGGAGTCTTCGGGTTTTCCGGTAGGGAAGCTGACGCTGCCCTCCTCGAGATCACCGACGCGATGGGCGGCGTGGACTTCGCAGATACCGCAAGTCTTGAACGAGCGGGATTGTGGGCCGCGGGCGCTGGCACCGGCCTCGTCGCCGCCGGTGCCATCGTGGATCTCGCGGTCGGCGGGATCTCTCTCGGCGGATTCACCGCGCTCGGCGCGATTGGCGCCGCGATCGGTGCCATTGGCGGAAGCGGCCCGAAGATACTCCGCCGGCTTCGTGGCCAGGATGAAGTACGGATCGGCCAGACCGGTCTCGCCCTTCTGGAACTTCGCCAACACGCGACAATCGATGCCTTCCTGAAGCGAGGCCATGCGGCGATCGAACCGGCCAAGATTGGCGGAACGATCACGGAGGCCTTCAAGGCTCGATCCGACGGCGAACCCGAGAAGCTTCTAGCCGAGGCCCGTGGCCACCCGAATTGGAGCCGGCTCTCGATTCCCGGTGGCTGGCAGGGCGGGAGCAACGCCCGAGCGAGCCTCACGCTTCGAATCACGACCTCATTGGGTTGTCGTTTCGAGGATTGACCGGCGCCAGAAGCCGTCCAAGCATGTTGTAGCCAGCAATACGTCGGATATACTCTCTCTCTCGTCGTTCTCGACGACGGTTCGGGCGATTAGCTCAGCTGGCTAGAGCGCTGCCGTCACATGGCAGAGGTCGAAGGTTCGAGTCCTTTATCGCCCA
>CALFOM010000174.1 GCA_937919685.1 uncultured Phycisphaera sp. | reverse complement strand
TCGCGGGCGGTGCCGACGATCACGTGCTGGACGTCGAGCCAGTCGACGTGCCGGTCGATGTAGGACTCGGGCCCGACGTACCGCGGTCGCTCGCAGGCGTGACGGATCGGAGAATCGAGGGCATCACTCAGCGAGGTGTTCTTCGAATCAACGCGATGCAGATGCTCCGCGATCGACTCGAGCGTGGCAATCCCGATCACCTCTCCGTCGCTACTCATGACCGGAATGGCGGAGAAATCATTCTCGAGGATCATCCGCTGTACGTCTCTGCAAGTGCTCGTTTGGTCGACGACTTCGAGTCGCTGGTTCTCGGGAATCAGGGCCGCGGCGGGGCCGAACGGGCCGGGCCGACGGTCGAGGAGATCAAGCGAATCCTCGATCCGTACTCGCCAGGTGTGGTCTTCGGGATCCTTGACGAACCGATCGATCCGGGAATGCAGCACCTGATTGAGGCTGCGGCGCTCCACGCCGAGTTCCGTCGCGATTTCACGGGCTCGAAGGTCCGCTCGTTTTTCGAGTAGGCCGATCACGGCCTCGAGGTCGATGTCGTCTTGGGGGGTGGGTTCGGGTGGCATCCTTCATCCTCTCAGCGATAACGATAACCCTCCCGGCCAACCCGCGTGAAACAACCGCGTGCTCCTTCGGGTGGATTGTGGAAACGGAGAACAATCTTCCATCCCGACCAGTCAGCACCACAGACCCACGCTGTATCCCTCATGAAGCATCAAGAGAGGGCCGACGCCCTCGCCAACCTGCCCGCCCGGGCAAGGTGGCACCGGACTCCTGGTCTGAGCGTCCTCGTTATGGAGGGGCAGGCCAGAAATCCAGATGCGGCTGGAAGGCAACGAAGCGAGCGGCGGGCACATCTCTCTCAGATGCCTCCGCCAAAACGCTCCCTTTGTTGAGGCGATCTCTCCGCGGTCATGTGACTTCGGCGCCGTCCGATCCAGTCGATATTCGGGGTAGGGGTGTTCGCATCACCTTCCGATCGCGTCGGTCCTCGCATCCGCTCTTCATTCTGAAGACGGAAATGCGAGGAGCTTGTCACGATGAAAATCACGAGACGCAAAAAAACGGATGAAGGCGTGGTCATTCCCGAGTGGGCCCGCCGAGGTTGGATCAATGTGAGACAGGGCGGGATGGGGGGGCCCGTCAACAGCTGTATCGACTTCAGAGTCTGTCCGAGTGACGGGATGGTCACCGTCTACTTCACGGGGCAGAACGAAGACGGTGAGATGTTCGAAGAGATCGAGTGTGCAGAGTTCTATCTCTCAAGTGGGTTCGGGGCGGTCGCGACCCTCGAGAATGGACTGAACGTCCCTTTCTTCGATCGAATGCACTTCGGAAATCCAGAGAAGGTGTCGAAGCTCGCCCGAGGGCTCACGTTCTCGCCGGCGTTCGCGAACCACGAGACGAGATTTCTGACGTACTGCTGGAAGACGGGCCCACCGGAATCCGTCGTCTTGCGTCGACTCCCGGTCGACTGGTGGCTTCATTGGTTCGAGAACGTTCCGGACCTCGAGGATCTCGATCTCAGTACGGCATGTCCGTTGGTGGCACTCGGATCTCCGGTTGATGCGGATTCCTTTCGGGAGCGCATTCTCGCCGCGAATGGAAACATCGAATGCACGCCCTGGCTTCGTGAAGTCGATCTGAATTCACTAGGCAGCGGGGGGTGGAATGCCCGTCACGACGGGTATGCCGAAGCGGAGGATGATTCGGAGCGCCCGATCGTCGAGGTGCTGTCGGAAGAGCATTTGTGGGAGCAGCAGAAGGCCAAGCGGCATGTCGCCAGACTGCGTCGATTCGGTGCGGTGATCGAGGATCTGAAGAACCGACTTGTCGCGATCGATCAGACGCTCCGTACGAATGCCACGGTCGGCGCGATCGACTTGGAGGACCTCTTCTTCGGCGTGCAGTTTCTCGATCCGCCTCCGCGGAATCCCACCGGCGATCCAACCAGAGTGGTCGAGTGGATGCGGGCGATCGCCATGGGGCCTCCGCGGTGGTGGTGGGAACGTGATCGGGGTGGTGGTCGTTCGAAGAAGTCGTTGACGGAGCGACTGTTTGGAAACGGGGTCCTTGACCGCACGGACCTCGGCCGTCTGGCCTTACCGCTTCTCCCGAGCCGCAGCATGACCTGGCCGGAATTCGGTGTCGCTTCGCTGATCTGGTTGCTTGGGACCCGGCCGGACGCATCCTTGACGCAGCTGGCCGAGCGCGAGGGTCACGGCCTGGACGTGTGCCGAGTCGCGTATGTGTTCACGCTGCTTCAGTCGTACGAGGCGGATCGGCTTCACCATCACCAGTACTCCGCCATGGCCCGGGCGAAGTACCGGCCGTTCAAGGGCCTGCGCGCAGTGTTTCCTGCGTCCGTCAGAGATGAAGCACTCGAAGCCGCGCGGATGGACCAATTTCCGATTCTCGAGGATCTTGAAGATCAGCTTGAGATTCCTCAAAATGCGACGCTCGAGGACATGCTCGCGACATCCGAATCGATCAAGCGGGTGTTCGATTCGATATTCAAGCCCATCGGCATTCATGAGGAGGATGTGGCGAACTCCCGCACGTTGAGATACCACCTCCTTTGGGAAGCGTGGAGATCGATGACTGCGAGCACCGAGGTTTCGGCATCGCATGGATCGGGTTCGTGAATGCCGCTGGTGCTGTCCGTCGCGAGCTGCGCCGGGAGTCAATTGATCGAAAGGAGCGCGACCGATGATGCGATTCGAGGAATTCTGTAAACACCTGAAAGCGACGGGATACCGCGTGAGAATCTACGGGATAGCGTTCGAGACCAGGGCCGAGAAGATTCTCGAAGCATGTCGAACGGTGGGTATCGACCGGATTGAACGCTTCGATGGCGATGAGTTTGCGAGGTTGGTTGGCCGAACATCACGGCCGCAAGACCGCACGAGCGGTTCAGGATTCGTGAATCGCAGGTGCATTCTTTGACCCTGAGTTGCCGTTCATGACTGCCGTATTCCAGAGGACGCCGTGGTCTTGGTGGCAGGCCCTCGTGTTCACCGCGTTCGACGCGTCACAAAATTAAGGAGATCCAATCATGTTTTCGATACAAGATTCAAGCGAACACGAATCGTTTGTTGCAATGTGGGAGGCGGCGCGAGCACACCTTCGACGATGTTTCGAATCCGTCGGCCCGACGGGTTCCGGGGATGCACCCCGCCAGGGGTCAAGCAGTTTCCGGTGGATTCGACAGCGATGCGAAGGCCCGTACCGTGATCACCACTCCTTCTTCCTGCATGATGTTCCACACTTCGTGGCGTTGCAGGATGCCGATCGCCCCGAGGCACGTCTGATCCAGCCGGAGGCGACCGCCGTGATCGCCCGAGCGTGGAACGGTCATGCATGCGTGCTTCCGATGCACCTTGACGGTGATCGGTGGACGCCGCTCGCGGGCGGTACAGGTTTGCGAAAGCTCGCTCGACAGGCGGACGGGCGTGTGGACGACGCGGCATTCGACCGCGGCGACCATGGGCCTGAGCACGATCCAAACGTGTTCCGGGCGGATGCCGACGTCCTGGTCACCGACGAGGAACTGCACGACTTCGCGATCCAGATCGTGGATGGAGAAGTCGTTCGATCGGGTGGTGGTTCGATCCGGTCGCAGAACGATCCGAAGGTCCTGCCGTCGATCTCCTGGATCGATGCGGACGGAGCTCCGCAGTGGGCGATCGTGCAGGCGGTCCGATTCGGCGAGCCAGAACCAGGCATGCCGATTCGGTGGCCGGAGTTCAAGGTGGCGATCGACGACGCCTTGCAGTCCAACAGCGGCCTCCGCGCCGTGGTCGGAGTCGCGTCGGCCCGCGACGCCTCGGAGCAGTTGCGACGCGGTGCGGGCATGCACGTCCGCTGGCATGGTTTCGAGCGCTCTTAAGAATTGAAAACAAATTGTTCGTGCGAAACCAATCTCATTCTAAACGGCGACGAGAAACACCTC
>CALFOM010000173.1 GCA_937919685.1 uncultured Phycisphaera sp. | reverse complement strand
GATGACGGGATAACGGGTGTCCTCGTCCAATGGTCCTGAGTTCGGTCGAGCATCGACTATCAGGATCATTTAGGATCATCTCGGGATCATTTAGGATCATTTAGGATCATCTCGGGATCAACTCCCGGGTTTGAGTTCCGGGATTATTGGCCCGAACCGCCGCCCTCGGAGGATCCGATGGGCGATGTGGGGAAAGGCGTCGTTCTTCACCGCGAGAGTCGGTGCTGATCGAAGGTTAGAGGTCGATGGCGACGATCGTCACCGCCGACCACGTTGGATTTCAAGGTTCAGGCTGAAAGGTCTGAACTCCACCGACCGCGTCGGGAAGCGCCAGGAGGGCGACACCATGCGACTCAAGACCTTTCGAGCATTCACGCTTTCCGAGGCCCTCGGCGCCGTCAAGAGCGATCTTGGCGAGCACGCGGTGATCCTCCATACCCGAACGTTCAAGCGAGGCGGGTTCCTCGGCATCGGGGGACGTGAAATCGTCGAGGTGATCGCGTCCGAAACGGATTCGGTGATCGAAGCCTCGGCGCCAGTCGTCGGAGAATCGGATGGCGCAGAGCCTCCGGGAAATCCGGAACTCCCTTCCAACGCCGTCGCTGCGGCGAGAGCGTACGGATCGATGTCGCCTGCCGTTGCCGCGGTCCGTGACCATCCAGCGTCAACTGGACGAGAGGATCTCATCGACCTGCCGGTTTCCAGCGGGAGTCTTGAGATCGACCGGGAGAAGACTCGAAAACTCGCTCAGGCACTTGCCATCCGGCTCGAACGCCAACAGGCTGCTCGATCCTCGGCCGGCGTTGCCGGGCCCGACGATGTGATCACCACACCGATCGATGTCTCGAAAAATACCACGGCAGCAGCGGTATCCTCCGGGGCGGTTCGAGCAGGGGCGACCGTGCCAGTGCGCGATGAGCCGCAGCGGTTCATCATCGGCGCCGGCGGTGTTCTACTTCCCGAAGCACAGGAAGCCGTGGGGCAGGCCGTCACCTCGGCCGCCGATCCGGTCGGGGATCTTCCAAGGGAACCCGCACCGAGAGTTATTGAACTCGAAGTCACTGACCAGCGACCGATTCCGGCTTCGATCTCCGATGATTCGAACGAAACAGACGTGCCAACTTCAGGGTTTGAGCGGCTTGAAACCAAGGTGTCGCCTGCGGATGCCGAGGAAGAGAAAGCCATCGCCCCGGCGACCGCCGAGGTTTTAGATGCGTCGCCTCCAACGGTGGCTTTGTCTGGACGTCATGACAAGGATGAATTGGCGGCGATTCGGAGTACGGTCGGGCGAATGCTTGAGAATGGCGGTCCTACAGTCAGTCATTTCTCCAGATCGGAGCCGGCGGAATCACTCGGTCGTCCCGAGCCACTCACTGAGGCCTACGCATCGCTCATCGCCCAGGAACTTTCCCGTGATCTCGCCGAACGGGTGGTCGCCGTCCTCCAAGACGAGTTGGATCCGCAATCGTTGGCCGACCCCTCGCTGGTGCGAAAAGCGCTGCTCGCCCAGGTCGCGATGCTGGTTCCCACCGACGAGGATCTCGAATTCGTGAAGCCGCGCGACGGCCGTCCTCGGACCATTGCGTTCGTCGGGCCTACTGGCGTCGGCAAGACCACGACGCTCGCAAAGATCGCCGCCACGATGACGCTTCGGGACGGAATCCGGGTCGGACTGGTCACGGCGGACACCTATCGAATTGCTGCGGTCGATCAACTTCGAACCTACGCCGACATCCTTGGCCTGCAGCTTGAGGTCGCTTCGGGACCTTCAGAGATGCGGGCGGCGCTCGATCGATGCCGCGATCTCGATGCGGTCTTGATTGATACGCCCGGTCGAAGTCAGAACGACACCGATCGCATCGCCGATCTCCGGGCCCTGATCGACGCGGCTCGTCCTCATGAGACGCATCTGGTGTTGTCTGGGACCGCCGCCGAGCGGGTGCTCCTCCGGGAGGCCGAAGCGTTCTCGACGCTCGGGCCCGACCGGGTGGTGCTCACCAAGCTCGATGAGGCGGTGACCTTCGGAATGCTCGTCTCGGTGGTTCGTCGGATTGGTCGCCGGATCAGTTGGGTGACCACAGGCCAGGAAGTTCCGACCGACGTTGAACGAGCGACCAGCGAACGACTGGCCAATCTCATACTCGGGGAGCCGGTGAAGTCTTGAGAGACCAGGCCTCCATGCTGCGTGGACTCGTCGCCGGCACGGCGCGAGCCAGTGTCGGTCCTTCCGCATGCGAATCCGTTTCGAGCGTTCGAAGCGGACGGGTGAGTTTCGCACCCAATGGGCGACCCGTTGGGCTGCGCGTCGAGACGCCGCGCCTGGCGAGAGCGATCGCCGTCGCGAGTGGGAAAGGCGGCGTCGGAAAATCGAACATCGCGCTCAATCTGGGCATCGAGATTGCCAAAACTGGCCGACGCGTGGCGCTCTTCGACGCTGATCTAGGATGTGCCAATGCGGATGTCCTGTGCGGTTTGACGGTGAAAGCAACGCTCGAGGATGTACTCAACGGCCGCCGGCGACTTGCCGAGATCGTGATCAAGGTCCCCGGTATTCGTGGCAAGGGTGGCTTGGGACTGATTCCGGGCGCCAGTGGCGTGGCGGAACTCGCTGCCCTGAATGCGGTGCAACGACAGGGGCTTGTCGAGCAGTTGAGTGCGTTGGAGCAAGTCGTCGATCTGGTGATCATCGATGTTGGCGCGGGGATCGGTGCCGATGCCATTGGCTTCGCATGCGCGGCAGATTCCGTGCTTCTGACCTGCACGCCCGAGCCGACTGCGATGACCGATGCCTACGCGACCGCCAAGGCGATCGTGACTCGGGATTCCCGAGCCGATCTCTCATTGGTCGTGAACATGGTCGGCTGTGACGAGGAGGGGCTCGCGGTGCACAAGAGAATGGACGCCGTGGCTCGACGCCATCTCGGTCGTTCCATTCCGCTTGCGGGCGTGGTTCCTTTTGATTTCTCGGTCGTGGCGGCGGTGAAGCGCCGTCGGCCTCTCTCCCTCATGGCCGGTGATACCGCGGCCGCGGTAGCGATCCGAGGTCTGGCGCATACGTTGCTGGATGGTGACGCCCGCTCGTCCGCGATACCGCAAACCGAACGTGGCTTTCTCTCTGGCGTCCTCCGTGCATTTCGTCGTTCTTGAACTCCCGATCGGGAGGCTCACGTGATTCGATTTTCTGCAGACGTCACCTGAAGGCGGTCCTCCATGGCTTCAGAATCCCCCGAAATCTCGATGTCCGTACCGACGGCCTGCATCGTGGCGGTCGGGGCATTCGTGGTCGCGATTCTCTCGGGAATGATCGCGGAGAATCCGTTTGGCGCGGTTCTTGCGCGATCATTACTGGTCATGCTTGTTTTCTGGCCGTTGGGGCTGATTCTCGGTTTCGTGCTCAACCGCCTGTTCCGGGAACATGCCTCAAATCAGGCGGCGCATCTGGTGCAGGCCAATCATTCCACCGATGAAGTCGCAGGAGATGTGAAGATTGTTGACGAATCCACGGTCGAACGGGATTCTCTAGGAGTAGAAGTTCCTGTCGCCTCCTCGTCGGAGGCGTCTTGATCTTTCGGATGGTCCTTGGATGGAGACGAACTCACCGTTCTTCCACCTCGATCAACCAGGAGTTCACGCGTCCGAAAGCATCGGCGTATACTCCGAGCGTCTCTCGTCAAGGATCGGCGAGAGAAGAACATCAAGATCGGCGGTTACTTCCCGTCGATCCTGATTGACTTCGAAGCATTCTTCACAACAACTCGCATTGATGCGAAACCGTGAAGACCTGCAGAAATGCAGGAGCATCGAGTCGACATGTCGGCAACGCAACTGGACGCGTTGTTGAAAAGGTTTGGTCATCGAAGGTCAAGGAGCGGACCGATGACGACAAAGGCAATTGCCACGGCGACGGTTGAAGAAATCGTCGAAAAACCCAAGCGAATCACCCAGTCGACTGCGAAGTCGGCGGGGGGTATCGTCAAGAAGGCCGCACCGAAGCAATCCACAGCGTTCGTCCTCAAGACGGTCGTTGCCATGGATGATTCGCGTCCGGTCGAAACCTCCAACCCAAAGATTCCGGTACCGAAAGCTGCGGCTCCGCCGCGGAAACAGCGGTCCGCGATTCGTAGCGGGACCAGTGGTTCTCGGTCGCGGGCAAAGGACACCTGCCTTTCCGAGATACCGATTGCAGAGATCTGGAGCATGTATCGAGAGGAGCAGACGCAGGACGTCCGCAACTTCCTCATCGAGAAATACCATGATCTCGTCCGCTTTACGGCGGAGCGCATGGCGATGCGCCTTCCCTCCGAGGTCGATACCAACGACCTGATGTCGGCGGGCGCGTTCGGTCTGATGGATGCGATCAACGCATTCGATCCAGGCCGGAACGTGAAGTTCGAGACGTACTGCACGCAGCGAATTCGTGGTGCGATTTTCGACGAACTCCGGTCGATGGACTGGGTGCCGAGGCTTGTTCGTTCGCGAACCAGCAAGTTCGAAACGACTCGAAAGCAAATCGAGATGGAGACTGGTCGAGCCGCCTCGGATGACGAGATTTCGGAACGGCTTCAACTCTCCCCCGAGGACTACCGCAAACTGAAGCGGGATTCCCGACCAGTGTCCCAGGTCAGTCTGAACCGGAAGTGGTTCGAGACCGATTCAAGCCGGGACGTCCGCGAGATCGACGTGGTCAAGGACACTCGTCAGGAGAATCCGCTCTCCGCGGTTCAGCGACAGGATCTCCAGTCGTTGCTGACCAAGGGGCTCTCGCGAGCCGAGCGTCTCATCGTGATCCTCTACTACTACGAAGAGATGACGATGAAGGAAATCGGCATTACGCTCGACCTGTCGGAAAGCCGGGTCAGCCAGATGCACTCCTCGATCCTCGCCCGGCTCAAGGCGCAGATGCAGCATCGCGAACGCGAATTCTGAATCCTCGGAACGACGATTTCGATCGCACGTGATGAAAGTTCGACAACGCAACTCCAAACCGCCTCGATCAGATGATCGAGGCGGTTTTCTTCTGCCGAGGCATCTCCCTCGAATCCTCGAATCCTCGAATCCTCGAATCCTCGAATC
>CALFOM010000172.1 GCA_937919685.1 uncultured Phycisphaera sp. | reverse complement strand
GTCGGCCGGTCCGGTCACGCAGCTCACGCACGTTCAAATGAATCGTGAAATCCGCCATTGAAAAGGGTCAGAACGCGCTCTTCAGCGTGTGTCAATGCTGGTGGTGGAGAGTTCATTTCCAGGCCATGAACGACGCAGGATTCGCGTGCCGAACCAGCATCGAAAACGCCTCTGAAACGGCTCGAAATCACCCGTCAAAACAGGTCGAAAATCGAGCCTGGTTTGAGTGCAAAAATGATCGAAAAACCTTGTAGAACAAGTGTGAAACGTTATAATAAGAGTTCGTCAAAGAAGGCCGAAAACACGCCGTGTAAGCCTGTTTTTTGAGAGTCCTCTTTCAGCCCGGATCCCGAAAGGAGTGCGCCTATGAACGACTTGCATTCCATCTCGATTTTCGCCTCATTGGGCGGCCTTGAAAGTGCATGTTCGCGTGCCCGATCGACGGTCTGTTCGGTGGATCTAGGCGAAGTCTCGGCGGGCCGAGTGGCATGATCCCGCACTGAAGACCTTCCTCGTTTGAGACTCGTCGAGTGAACGGCAGGCGGCACTTCCGCCGGCCGGAATCTCCCTCGGATTTCCAGGTGCATCCACGGACCGTTTGGCCGTGCATGCTCGTCCTGGGCCGCGGTGGCCGATCTCGCTCGAGGCCCGTCCGTTTGACGGCGACATCCAGTAACTGAACCCAGGGAGCGTTCGTGGCTTCTTGCCCGTTCCACCGCCAGAAGGCCGGTGACGACCGTTGTCGTCGTCACACCCTCCCGGCAACGCGATCGGTGCGCTCGTTCGCTCCACTCTGATCAACGATTTCGCTTCCTTGAAAGGAGCATGCCTATGTGGATATTCACTCAAGAAGGTTACATTTCGGTCGTACAGCACTTCAACCCCACCCCGGGTGCCGAGCTGCTGATGCGTTCACGCTCTGGTGGTCATCTCTACGACCTCCTCTGCCTCGTCATCACTGAAGAAGAAGCGGATGCCCGGGTCCTGGTCACGGAAGACCACGACTATCCCTATCGAGTGCTGGTCTCCCGCGAGTTCTTCGCGGAGGTCGTGGCGGCGTCGATGGCGCGGCTCGACTACTCGAATTTTAAGAATCGGTGTGCGGAGACGCTCGGTCGTGCGGACGCCCGAGTGCTCGGCGAAATCTGGGCGGCCACCCACGATTTCACGCACAACGAGGACCTGAAGGTCATGACGGACTTGAAGGATCGCGTCAAGGGTCGGGGCCCGTTCGACGACGAAGGAGGTGTCTAGAGACCAACCTCCCCGACATCGGCCTCGAGGCCTGGGAGCGGCGAGTCGAGGACGCCATGGCGTTCGAGGTTCGGCGTGAGCCACACCCGTGGAACGCACGTCCGGGCTCGGAGAATGGGCCGCCCACCGGCGACGTGAAGCGGGAGCAGGAGGCTGCGGCCGGCGCCTGGCATGAACTGCTGGCGCACACCGAGCGATTCCATCCCCTGAGCGGCGGGCTCCCGCTCGAGCAACTCGGTGGTCCGTTCATCTTCACCACGCCAGCGTTCAAGCGGCCGCTTCGGTTCCGGGCAATCTTCGCGGGTCCGGAGTTGAAGTTCCCCGGCAACTACGAGATCGAGCAGGGCGGCCGGTGCCGCCAGGCGCGCTTGCTTGGTGGCCGACTAGTCAGTGCGGAGTCGATTCGGGGCACGCCGATCTTCGAGTTTTGGTTCGCACGCACGAAGCGGGCGGGCTTTGAAGACTGTTGGGAAGTCGTCTCGTCCTTCCACTGCGGGTACGGCTACCGCGAGGGAATCCAGAGCGGGATGAGCGACTGGATGTTGGCGAAGAACTGCCTTGATCATCTGGGGTTCGCCGCCCAGTACGCCGCGGGTCACAAGCCGCTTCATTGGTGGCTGGCCGATCGGGACGACGACGGGTTCACGCCATCCATTCCGGAGCTGGCGAATGACTGAGTGGATCGGGCGGCAAGGCCGTCTGGACAGCGTGGCGATGGCCGGAGAACGAACGATTTCAACGACGAACCGAGAAAGGAAACAAGTCATGAATAACGAACGAGATGATCGAGATGATCGAGATGATCGAGATGATCGAGACAACGGACCAGGCCCCGAGTCTGAATCGGAAAGGAAAGACCGGCAGGCGGCGGAGCGGGCGGTGCACGCGGCGGCGGCGAAGGTGAGGCGTGAGGCGAAAGTGGCCGTCTGGAAGCGGATGTTCGGTGATGAAGATCACGAGCCGTGGTCCAGACTCGTCGACAACGTCATTCGACCCCCTGGCGAGCGACCAAGGGTCGACGAGCCGTGGTCGATCCGGCCGGGCTGCGTGCACCCGCCGACCGCCGAAGCAGTGGCGGCGGACGACGAGCGATGCCGTCAATACTGGGCGCCGTTCGCTCGAATGCACAAGTCGATGGGCCTGTTCGACCTGGGCGCCGGAGCCTCGCCACGGGAACAGACGGTCGGCGGCACGCAATTCACATCACCGCCGTTCAAGAGGCCCTTGCGATTTCGGGCGATCTTTCCGGCCTCCGCGCTTCCCGCGATGCGGAAGATTCGCTGCACGGTGGAGCAGGGGGGCATGTGCCGCGAGTCGATTCTCGTCGGGAATCGTCTGATCACGACCAGGGCGATCGTGGGGGGTGAGCCGGTGCTCGAGTTCTGGCTGGCGCCGAGCTTTCGATCCGGATTCGAAGACCACGTCGAGGTCGTGGCGAGCTTCCTACTCGGGACCGGCTACCGAGAGGGGTACATCGGCTTCGACGGTTCGGAATTCGATCTGGCCCAACAGTGTCTCGCGCATCTCCGCTTCGCCGTGGACGGCCCGACGGCAGGACGGATGGAACGGCATACCGGTGATCCCGGTCTCGACTGGATGGCCCGACAGCCTGCATTCGAAGCGATGTTCTTCACGGGGACGTTTCCCGAGGTCTGGTGGATCGCGGATCCGGGCGACGACCAGTTCACCATCGAGATTCCGGAGGTGAACCGATGACCTATCACCCTGAACACGCCGGCGTGATCCCCGAAAACACCCTGGGTCTCGACCAGTACACCATGCTTGAGTACCGCTTCTATCTCCATCGAGACGAGTTCCGTGAACGAATGCACGAGGCGGAGCCCGGGCAAATCAGTTTTTCGGGCGCGACCTGGGATCCGTCGGAGGGGTACTTCGTGATGGATACCGGTTGGGATCTCCATCAGGGCTTTACCAATTCCGAGATGGTCGACCGCATCGACGAGCTGGTCGCGGAAGGCCTCGATGGCGAGACCGCGGAACGGCAGATCATGGAGGAGATGCTCGACGAGGTCAACGACTTCGACGGCGCGTGGTCCAACGATCTCGTTCCGAAGGTGATCATTCGGGTCGCGTCGCCGGAGGCGTTCCATGCGGAGGTTATGGAGTGGTTTCGCGAGCGGATCGAAGATTGGCGTTCCGAAGAGGCGTCCGCATCCGACGTTCCGACCAAGGAGCCGGTGCCGCCATCCGTCGAGGAGGCCGCGTTGTGGCTCGAATCCCATCTCGAAGCCGAGTTCGGCTGGTGCGAGATTCACTGGATGGACCGCTGCGACCCGGTGCACGCGGAACTCCCCGTGGCCTGGGGTGCAGGTGGTTCGATCGAGCTCCTGGCGCCGGCGAGCCAACCGGAGATCGAGTGGATGGACGACGTCTTCACCGACCTGATGAATGAGACATTCGACTGCTGAGGACGTGGTCGTCGAGGCTTGTGTCTGGTTTTCACGCGTCGGCCGCCCGATGCCGACGCATCACCGCTTCTTGAAAGGGATCAATGACACTCAAACCATTTGAAATATTTCTTGATCGAATTCGCTTCCGGTCGGATGGTCGCGCCTGGGACATGGCGCCCGTCGATCTTCATCCATTGTTCGAGCGTCAGGGCATTGGGCTCGTGACGCCGTCGGAACCTCGCGGTCCTTTTCTGCCATGGAAAGACCGTCCGTGGCGCGCGTTTTGGGAGATCACCAAGAACCGACTGCGACTGGTCGGGATCTGGGGCGACCTTGGCGACTTCGATTTTTCAGGCCGGCCGCCCGTCGCCCCTTGGATCGGTGAGGCCGCATCGAAGGAATCGCGGCAGTTTCTCGAGGCGCACGGGTATACCGCACTCTGGCATCAAGTCTTCCCCGACCTGATGCCCGGCCAGTCCGTTGAGGCGGACTGGTGCGGGCAAGAGATCTGTGTCGTCGACAGCAGCGAACGATTCGCCCACGTTTGGGGGAGTCACATTGGCAATCAGCGACACCATCGCCTGATCACGATCGAGGCCGGACGGGTCCTCCGGGCGTGGCGGCGCCGGAATGCCGGGCCCGGATCCGAAGATCACTTCGATCTCAGTGATCGCGAGAATCTGCATCAGGGCATCGAGTGACCGCGGCCGGCCACGCCGCCGAGGCGATGGCTCAGGTCGCGCTGTCCTTCGGGGCGTCGAGACCACCAAACAACCGCTTCGACGCCGCGTGGTCGAACGACCTCATTCCGAAGGTGATCATTCGGGTCGCGTACCCGGAGGCGTTTCATGGGGAGCTCATGGAGTGGTTCGACGACTCGATTGAAGATTGCCCTCATGACCAGACGCCCGGAGACGATTCGTCGGCCAAGGACCCGGTGCACGCTGAATTCCCCGTGGCCTGGGGGGCGGGTGGTTCGATCGAGCTCCTGGCGCCGGCGAGCCAACCGGAGATCGAGTGGATGG
>CALFOM010000171.1 GCA_937919685.1 uncultured Phycisphaera sp. | reverse complement strand
GCCGCGGCGGTGGGCGTCGGCGGTCCAGCGTCCGCGACCGTCGGGTTATCGAGGATGTTCAAGGCGACCGCCAGCAGAATGTAGACGACGAATCCCGCCACCGTCGCGACGGTCAGCGCGTCTCCCGTCCGTCCGCCGAACGCGGTATCTGTGCCACCGCCACCAGCGCCACCGAAAGCGCCGGCAAGACCGCCGCCCTGAGGCCGCTGGACGAGAATGATCAAGACCAGCGCCGCGGAGACGATGATGAAGAGCAGAGTGAGAACGACAATCCAGGTGGACACGGTCTGTTTCCTAATTCGACGGCCCGGTCTTTCGGGACATCGAGTAACGATACGAGACGCAAGATGCGGCTCAGGACGAAGATGCGGCCCGACAGATCGAGGAAAAATCCTCGACCTTTAGACTCGCCCCACCGATTAATCCGCCATCGACATCGGGTGCGGCGAAGAGCTCCGCGGCATTCGCGGCCTTCACTGACCCGCCGTAGATGATCCTGACCGATCCGGCGAGTTGGGCATCATACAGTTCGCCGAGCAGCGTACGAATCATGGCGTGAGCGGATTGGGCATCATCCGGCGTCGCGGTCATACCCGTTCCGATCGCCCAGACGGGCTCGTACGCCACCACGACTCGACCCACCTGCGGGGCTGAGAGGCCTTCCAAGGCGGCCCGAACCTGCTTTTCGACCACTTGAAGGGCGTTTCCGGCTTCACGCTGGGCCAATGTCTCCCCGACGCAGATCACTGGCTGAAGTTCGGCGGCCAAGGCGGCCCGAGCCTTGGCGGCCACGACCGCGTCGGACTCACCTAATTCATGTCTCCGCTCCGAATGCCCTACCAAGGCCACTTTTCCGCCGAGATCCGCGATCATCGCCGGGCTGGTCTGCCCCGTATGAGCCCCTTCGAGATGAGCCGCGCAATCCTGCCCTCCCAGCAAGATGGCCGCATGTCCCAAGGCATGCCCGACGGCTTGCAGATAAGGGAATGGTGGGAAGATCGCGATATCCACCTCGATGACCGTGTTTCCGATCGCGGCCACCAGGTTCTCGGTCAGTTCGACGGCAGCCGCCAATTCGCCGTGCATCTTCCAGTTTCCACCCACGTATGGTCGTCGAGTCGACATGCATCCGATCCTTGATTTGCGATTTCGAGTCGCCTTGCCCGGCGATGGGACGTCTCCTTCCTCGGAGACGACGCCGGACGGTAGCAGGTCGTCGGGATTCCGAGCCTGACCCATCGTGAACGGCCTCGCTTCGGTCGTCATACTGACTGCCTGTTTCGTTCTTCGATTTCGTCTCCGTTCGGAATTTTCCATGTCTACCCCGACCGCCCCTGAGATTCGCCAGCAGTTCCTCGACTTTTTCTCCGCCCGCGCGGCGCACGAAGTGGTGCCTTCAAGCCCGGCCGTCCCTCATGAGGATCCCACCCTCCTGTTCACCAACGCCGGTATGAACCAATTCAAGGACGTCTTCCTTGGACAGGGCGCTCGGCTCTACACGCGAGCGGTCGATACCCAGAAATGCATTCGAGCCGGCGGAAAGCACAACGACCTCGAAGACGTGGGACGTGACACGTATCACCACACCTTCTTCGAGATGCTGGGGAACTGGTCCTTCGGTGATTACTTCAAGACCGAAGCGATCGATTGGGCCTGGACGCTGTTGACCGACGTCTTTGGAATCGACCCCGAACGGCTCTACGCGACCTGGTTCGAGGGCGATCCGGCCCAAGGACTCGAGCCTGATCATGAAGCTCGAGACCTTTGGCTCAAGTACCTTCCGGCCGATCATGTCATTCCCGGAGACGCGAAGGACAACTTCTGGGAAATGGGTGAGACCGGACCATGCGGCCCCTGCTCGGAAATCCACGTCGATCGAATCGGCGGAAGGAACGCGGCCGCACAAGTCAATCAGGACGATCCCGACGTGCTCGAAGTCTGGAACCTCGTGTTCATTCAGTTCAATCGAGAATCCGAGACCGTCCTGAACCCCCTACCCGCCCGGCACGTCGATACCGGCATGGGACTCGAACGCCTGGTGTCGGTTCTCCAGAATCGTCGCAGCAACTACGACACCGATCTGTTCGCAGGAATCTTTGACCGGATCGCCGACGTCAGCGGCGCCCGCCCCTATCGCGGACACCTCGAGGATCCCATCGACATCGCGTATCGCGTCATCGCCGATCACACGCGTTGTCTGGTGGCCGCGATCTCCGACGGTGCCACGCCTGGCGCGGACGGTCGTGGATACGTTCTCCGACGAATCCTCCGTCGCGCCGTCCGTCACGGCCGCCAGACGCTCGGCATGGAACGACCCTTCCTTGCAAGCATTGTTCCCGCAGTGGTCGAGATCCTCGGCGACTCCTTCCCGGAGATGCGGGAGAAGATGCCTCGGGTTCAGAAGATCATCGGACAGGAGGAGGAGATGTTCCGCGGCACCCTCGATCGCGGCCTCCAGTTGTTCGCCGAGGCCGCAGGACGATCGAGCGATGGCAGGATCTCGTCGATCGACGCCTTCAAGCTCCATGACACCTACGGATTCCCCATCGATCTCACCCAAGTCATGGCCGAAGAACGGGACATGACCGTCGACACGGACGGTTACGAGATCCTCATGCAGGAAGCTCGATCTCGAAGCCGCGGAGGCGGGGACGTCAATGATCCGGTGCTCACGATTCCACCGGACGTCCTTGGAAAACTCGACTTCCTGAAGGTGAAGCCGACCGACGACCATGCGAAACACCACGGTGGCCCCACCACCGGGCTGATCAAGGCCATCTGGGACGGCCGACATCTCTGCAACCGGAGCGAGCACGGCCAACGCGTCGCGGTGATCCTCGATCGAACCTGCTTCTACGGCGAACAGGGTGGACAAGTGGGCGACGTCGGCGAGATCCACGTGGCTCGTGGATCGAGTGCCGGACACGATCACGTCGGCATTCTGGTGGTCGAGGACACGAAGAGAGTCGGCGACTACGTCCTTCACGTCGGCCACGTCAGCCACGGCGCCGTCGCGACCGGCGACGAATGTGAAGTCGCGGTCGATAGTCATCGCCGAGCTGCGATTCGGGCGCATCACACGGCGACCCATCTGCTCAATCTCGCGCTCCGTGCGGTCGCCGGTCCGGAGAGCGATCAGCGAGGTTCGTCCGTCGCCGCGGATCGACTGCGTTTCGATTACGCCGCAAACGGACCCCTAGATCCCGCCGCCCTCGAGGAGATCGAGTCGCGAGTGAACGCCGCGATCGCCGAAGGCTTGGAGATCCATGTCGGCGAAGCGCCCCTCGATCTCGCCCAGAAAGTAAACACGGTCCGAGCGGTATTCGGCGAGCGGTATCCCGACCCGGTCCGGATGGTGGCGGTCGGCCCCACAATTCTGGAACTGCTAGAGCAACCCGACGACTCACGTTGGCTGGGGCAGTCCGTCGAGTTCTGCGGTGGCACGCACCTGACCAATACCGCCGAGGCCGAGGACTTCGTCGTGCTCAGCGAGCAGGGACTCGCGGCAGGAATCCGTCGAGTCACGGCACTGGCAGGCAAGCCGGCTCGCGACGCCCGTCTTGAAGCAGCCGAACTGGATGAAAAACTCTCCGCAATGGAGTCCGGAGACTCCACGGAGTCGGTCGACGACCTGGTCCGGGACTTCGAATCCGCCACCATCTCGGCGGTCGATCGCCACAGCCTTGGCGGACGGATCGAAGCGCTCCGGGCGACCGCGAAGACCGTACGAAAAGCGGCGGCCGCGGAGAATCGCGGAGCCGTGGTCGACTCGGCCCGCGAAATTGCGGCCAATTCGGAAGGCGATGCGATCGTGGCACGAATCGAAGATGCGGACAAAGACGCGCTTCTCTCTGCGATGGACGCGATTCGAGCCGCCCGCCCGGATGCCGCCGTGCTGTTGCTCGCCGCCGATGCCGACGAAGGGAAGGTCGTGATCGTCGCCAAGGTGCCGGACTCTCTCATCGCCCGGGGACTCAAAGCAGGCGATTGGGTGAAAGCCGCGGCTCAGGCGTGTGGCGGCGGTGGTGGTGGTCGACCGGACAGTGCCCAGGCCGGAGGGAAGGACCCCGCAAAGGCTGACGAAGCCGTGGAAGCGGCCAGAGCCCATGCCGGAGTCTGTGGCGTCTCCTGTGATCCCAACAGATCAA
>CALFOM010000170.1 GCA_937919685.1 uncultured Phycisphaera sp. | reverse complement strand
TAGCACCTGCGACGGTGCTCGCGACCGGGAGCGGCCCTCAGAACCGTGACGAGGAGCTCATGGGTCATAAGCCGTTTCTGGTGCTTGCGGATTGGCTGGCCCGCCGGGGCGTCGCGACGCTTCGCTATGACGACCGAGGGGTGGCGGCGAGCAGCGGTGATTTCTCGACCGCGACCACGATGGACTTTGCCGATGATGCCGCTGCAGCGCTCGCCTTCATGAAAACGCAGTCCGGCATCGACTCGAGTCGTTGCGGCGTCGCGGGACACAGTGAAGGTGGCATCGTTGCGGCGGTGGTCGGCGCGGGAATGGCTCCGAGCTATCTCGACGCCGCGCCGGCATTCGTGGTTTCGATCGCGGGAACCGGTGTCGACGGCGGCGAACTTCTGAAAGAACAGATGAAGCGGATCATGCTCGCTGCCGGCATCGGAGAGGCCGAAATGGTGGCGGTACTGGAGCGTCAGGCGCGACTCATCGAGTCGGTCAGATCAGCACCCATCGACGAAGCCCAGGTGATGAGCCGAATTCGGGCGCTTCAGGAAGCCCAGTTCGAACTCAATGGAATCTCGCTCGATGACCAGACGATCCGCCAACTGGAGCAGCAGTCCTTCGAGCAGTTGACGTCGCCATGGATGCTCGAGTTCATCCGATTCAATCCGTCACGGGCATTCGAACGGATCAAGGTTCCGATTCTCGCCCTCAACGGAACCTTAGATGTTCAGGTTTGGCACGAGCAGAATCTTCCTGCCATCGAGGCGGCGGTCAAGGCGGGCGGCGGGCGGGTCGAGATCGCGCGGTTCGAGGGACTCAATCATCTCTTTCAACCCGCGAAGACCGGCTCGATCGATGAGTATGCGGTCATCGAAATCACGATGGATGAAGGACCGATGGATCGCATCGCCGACTTCATTCTGCAGGTTCCGGCGGACGTCAAGAGATAGGATTCGTGAAGTGGCGAATCTTCAAGGAGTGAATCATGTCGTTCGGTCTCAGCCGTGGTCGAGAACTGGATTTCGATGGATACGGACTTGATCGGAGTGATCTGCCTCCGTTCGAGGCAGGACCGTGGGATCCTCGGACGCTGTTCGAAGCGCCTGCTCGCCGCTTCGAGCTCGAGATCGGCTCCGGCAAGGGGACTTTCCTCGTGCAGCAGTCAGTCCTGCAACCGGAGATCAATCATCTCGGCATTGAGTGGGCGGGGGAGTTTTTTCGGTACGCCGCGGATCGAATTCGACGTCATGCGATGAAAAACGTCCGGGTGCTTCACGACGACGCCTCCGAGATCGTCAGTCATCGGCTTCCGGACCAGATCTGCGATGTGGTTCATCTCTATTTCAGTGACCCTTGGCCCAAGGCGAGGCATCACAAGCGACGAGTCGTGCAGGACGCGACGATGCGGGCGTTCCATCGAGTGATCGTGGCGAAGGGGGAACTCCGGCTGGTCACCGACCATGACGATCTCTGGGCCTGGTACGAGAATCACGCGGATCGTCATCAGGATCTCTTCGAGCGAGGCGAATTCGAGTCGCCTGAATCGGCCGGTGACGGCGAGGTCGTTGGCACGAACTTTGAGCGGAAGTTCAAACGGGAGGGCCGCCCCTTCCATTCCATGACCCTGCGGAAGCGATGAGTTCCTCTTCGGGGCTTCGATGTCGATTGATCGCTAGGCTGGTGTCATGACCGTTCTCAGCGACCTCGATCTCCTCGCCCGGCTGGTCTCCTTCGATACCACCAGCGCTACGAAACGTCCGACCCGACCGCTGGGCGACTTCGTCTGCGACTATCTCGACCATTCGAAGATCCGAGTCGAGCGATTCGACTGTGGCGGTGAACAGGAAAATCTCTGGTTCGAGACCGGGCCGCCGTCCAACGGTGACGGCGAGGGCCTACTCCTCTGCGGCCACGTCGATGTGGTTCCGGCCACCGAACCGGAGTGGACCGCGGATCCGTTCGTGCTCCGCGTCGAGGGTGACCGCGCGATCGGCCGCGGGGCCTGCGACATGAAGGGGTTCGACGCCATTGCGATCAACTTGCTCCGCGAGGCGGCGAATGCCGGCTCGCTCGAAGCGCCGTTCGGGCTGCTGTTGACCTGCAACGAGGAGATCGGCACGGTGGGCGCTGGGCAGTTCGCGACGCAGTGGGCGGGCGGTCCCTTGCCCCGTCGGACCATCGTCGGAGAACCGACCTCGCTTCGGCCGATTCGCGGACACAAAGGGCATCTCGGAATATCGATCGTGGTGGGTGGCCGCGGTGGTCACACCGGATTTCCCGCCCGCGGCGTGAATGCGATCGAGCGGGCCATGCCAGTGCTTGAGGGACTGCGCGATCTGCGACAGACCATGGTCGAGCAACGACTGGACGCCAGCGAACTCTTCCCCGAGACACCGTTTCCGGTTCTGACGGTGGCGGGAATCGATGGCGGATCGGCGATCAACGTCACGCCCGATTCGTGCATCATCCGAGTCGGGGTGCGACTCCTGCCGGGTCAGTCGGCTACCGAGTTTCTCCCTCGACTCCGATCGGCAATCGAGGGGCGGGGAATCGGCGTGACCATGATGTCCGGGGATCTCAACAGTCCGCTTCCAACCGCAGCCGAGGACGAGTGTCTGATCATCGACCTCAACAACACGCCGAGTTACGCGATCGATGCGACGTCTGACTTTCTCGCTGAAGTCGGAAATCTGGTCGACGACCATGGCTCGCATGGCGCGAACTTCGGCACCGATGCCGGGCGGCTCGCCGGGCTCGGGTGCCAGTCGGTGGTCTTTGGGCCAGGCGACATTGGTGTGGCGCACAAGCCCAACGAGTGGATACCACTCGATGAGTTTGCTCGAACGCCAGGCCTGCTTCGACGGCTCATTCGCTGATCGCGAAATCTTGCCTGATCGGGATCATTCCCCGACCATCTCTTCGCCGCCTTCGCCGGGAACCGTGGACTCGTCGTTAGTCATGACGTACCCGATCAGGGCGAGCAGCATCAAGGCGATGGCGACGATGGCCATCTTCTTGGTCTTACCTTGGCGTCGTTCGGCTCGGAGCACGGCGAGGGATCTGCGTTCGATCATTGGAAAAATCCGTTTCAATTGGAGTGATTCAAGAATCCATCAGGTCGTAGCCTGGCGGAGGGGGAGCATCAAGGGGTCGGGTTGGCCGACGATTGGCGATCTCGATCAGGTTTCCGTCGGGATCTCGGAAGTGAACCGACCGAATCGGGCCGGTGGCGCCCGTTCGGTCGACGGGCCCCTGCACGATTTGGATACCGTAACGTTTCAGGTGAACGAGCCACGTTTCGACCGGGGTTCGTGAGATCAGACAAAGGTCGGAACATCCCCAGGTGGCACGGCTGCTCTGGACGTCCGAACTGTCATCCTCCGTTCGAAGCACGATTTCCTGGCCTCCGAATCGGAGGCCGCGATGTTCGTCACCAACCCGGAACTCTTCGAATCCAAGGACACGGCGGTAGAAGCGCACCGCGTGATCCGGATCGCGAACCGTCAGGACGAGGTGATCGAGTCCGTCGATGGAGGGAGCCCCGTTCGGAGAGACAATCGGCGCGGCATCGTCGATGAACGCGGCGACGACCTGTCTTCGGCGGTCGACCGCGAGTTCGAAAACGTCTGGGCGGGCGTAGTGACCAACGGGATCGAAGTTCTGGCGTTCTTCACGAATCTTCGAAGGATCGAGATCCACGACCAGCATGGTCTCCTCGCCCGAGGCCAGATCATCCGGATCGACCATCCAGACGCCATCCGGCCCCGCCACACCCGAACCGCCTTCGAGGAAATACGGCTCGGTCGATGCCCGGAGTTCCGCCAATTCCGGAAGGTCCGCGGGGAGGTCCTTTGGCGCAAGGACGCCGCCGACGCTGACGGCGTAGCACCGGCCTTCCCGAGCCACGACGCGGGTCAGTTCGCGAGTGAGCGCCTTCGAGCCAGGCCAGAGCAGCAAGTGCACGTCCATGCCGTCACTCTGGAGGGCGGTTCGGGCCAGCGGCATCCAATTCTCCCAGCAGTTCAGCACGCCAACGTTCATGCCGCCGACACGTCGGGTGCGAAGTCCCGCCCCGTCACCGGCGCCCCAGCAGAGTCGTTCCTCGTAGGTGGGAACGAGCTTGCGATGATTGTTGACGAGATGGCCGTTGGCATCGATCCACATCGCTGAGCAATAAAGGGTATGACCGCCTCGGTCAACCGCACGTTCGACGGCGCCGATCACGACTTCGAGGTTGCAGACCGCCGCCGCCGCGCAGATCGGTTCCAGATGGCCGTGGGATGGCATGACGGAGGATTCGACGTACCGAGCGTGGATCGCCTTCTGTCGTGGATCGTCGAACGCGGCGCCATGGGTTCGGGCGAGCCAGACCGGATATCCGGGAAGACAGGCCTCGGGAAAGACCACGAGTTCCGCGCCGGCTTCCGCGGCGGCATGGATGTGCCGAACGACCCGCTTCGAGGTCTCGTCGCGATCGAGCAGTGCGGAACGAAGTTGGATGGCGGCGAGACGCATGGTGGTTCTGATTGGATTCGCGAGATCGAGGCCGTCAGTCGTCCGGTTCCCGGTCTGAGACGGCACCACTCGACGGCTTCGTCCAGTCGTGATCGGGGTCGCCGTCGAGGGCTCGGCCGGCGAGCCTGATGCAGCGGCGGCAGACGAAGGCCTCCTCCCGCACCGGGCTTTGAAACGCCGGGTCGCGGCGAGGCTCAAGGCAGAGGGCGCATATCCAACTCGGCCCCGAGGTGATGTCCTCTTCGGGCGTCTGCGGTGGTGCGTCGTCGATTCCGGCATCGATGACCGCTCGCCAGGCGATCGCCAGGCAGTTTCCACAGATACAAGAGCCCTGATGCCCCTCTACGAGCGGAATATCGTCACTCCAGGATCGAGTGCAGAAATCGCAGAGGATGTCCGAGGGGATGATTGCTTCGGGATCGGCGCCGGGTCGATGCATAGAGTCGTATCCTACTCGCGAAGCCATGACCTCCGGACTCTCCCTCGCCAACAAGGTTCAGTTCCTCTTCGGCATCGCGTTGCTCGCGATCGTGGCCGGAACGCTGGCCCTGCCTTGGATCAGATCGGAGCAACTGGTCTTCCAAAGTCAGTTGGAGGTCTCGCGGCAGCTGGCGGATACCTGGCTTGAGTCTCCGACCCCGCTGATCCCCAACGGTCCACTCCCGATCGAACTCGTACCGATCACCAGAATCGACCCGGCCACCAATCCCTTTGCAGCCGATGCCCGTCGGCGAATGGAAGCAACCGTCGAACTCGAGGAGGTCTTTCAGGAAGTCGAGGTTGGGAACGAGATCTTGTATCGGTACGCGCGAGGTCTTCGGGGGGATCACTGGCGGCGGGTCGCAATTGCCAGCGACGTCGATCCAGGGGCGGCACGACCGCCGGCCTCGCTGGGCGGGCTGCTCCTGATCGAGCGGCCGAGTCGACTGGCTGCGGGGCAGTTGCTCTCGACCCGGATCTATCTGGTCGCGGTGGGGATCGCCGCGGTGGGCTTGTCGATTCTCCTCTTCTGGTTCATCCTGAATCGGGTCATCCTCAAACCGGTGCGACGGCTTCGAGAGACCGCCGACCGTGTCGAACAGGGCGACTTCTCGGTCCGGGCGGAAATCCGCACTGGCGACGACTTCGAACAACTCGCAGACTCGTTCAATCGGATGCTCGATGAGACCTCGCGCACTGCCGCACGCCTGCGCAGCATGAACGAATCACTCGACTTCAAGGTGACGGAATTGTCCGAGGCGAACATCGGCCTCTTTGAATCCAACCGGCTCAAGAGTGAGTTTCTGGCCAACGTCAGTCACGAACTCAAGACGCCGTTGAATTCCATCATCGGATTCGCCGAACTCCTTGAGGAGCTCGCGGAGCGTGAAGCCACGCCCGATCCGAAGCGTCGTCGATATCTCTCCAACATCATCATCAGCGGGGGTCGGCTACTGGAAATGATCTCGGAACTGCTGGAGATGGCGAAGATCGAGGCGGGTCGGGTCGAATTGTCGATCGATCCCGTCGACGTGGGAGAACTGATGGAGGGGCTTGCGGCGATCATGCGACCGCAGGCTGAAGCGAAACGCATCACCATCGAACTTGCGTCTTCCAGCGGTCTCCCGCAACTGGAGACCGATGCGGGGAAGCTTCAGCAGATTCTCTTCAACTTCATCTCGAATGCCGTGAAATTCTCGCCCGAAGACTCGGTGGTCATTTTGGGCGCCGAGAGCTTTGTTCGTTCCGACGGGTTCAACGGCGTTCGCTTCCGGGTCACGGACCATGGCCCGGGCATCCCGCTCGATCTGCAGGAGACGATCTTCGAGAAGTTCCGACAGGCTGATGCGTCGCACACCAGATCCCACGGCGGAACCGGGCTGGGACTTTCCATCTGCCGTGATCTCGCGGAGTTGTTGGGTGCACGGGTCGCCTTGTCCAGCCAGATCGGATCTGGTTCGACCTTCAGCGTCGAGGTGCCGCTCACCTACCGGGAACAGGAGCTCCAGTCGCTTCTCGATTGAGTGCGAGCGGGAGCAAGATCAAAATTCAGCGGATCAGGCGACCGATCTCGGCATCCGCATCGGGAACTCGCCGCCGTGCCATGGCGGCATCGAGCAATTCCGGAAGCGGGCTGAACTCCGCGTGCCGCAGGGCAAACGACACCACGGCTTCGGCGACTCGTTCGGGTGAGATCCCTCCATCCGGGCTCCAGACGCCGTAGTCGGCCCACCCCAGCCGGATGCGGGTCTTCCGAAGGCCACCCTCGGAATCCAGGGCTTGGATCGTCCAGATGCATCCCGTGGAGTCCTCGATTTCATCGATGAGTTCGAACATGCGCCTCCGGTGGCAGGGTATCCGGTCGAATCTCAAAAGGGTGGTCATCGAAACCCGACGCAGACTCACCGGTTCGGCTCGTCGTACCATGCCTCTCCTCGGGCGTCGCGGGAATCACGCTCGCCCCCCATCCGTCGGCGACGCTCCCTGAAGCACCGAATTCCCGCATCGACACGGTTCCACCTCCACCATGGCCTTCATCTTCGAGATCATCCGGCTGGGCATCAAGAACCTCGGCCTGCACAAACTCCGGTCGACCCTGACCAGCCTGGGGATCATTCTCGGCGTCGCGGCGGTGATCGTGGTCGTGGCGATCGGTGAGGGCAATAAGCAATCGACGCTCCGGCAGATCACAGCCTTGGGTGCGACCAACATCATCATTCGAAGTCAGAAGCCGCCCTCGACCCAGTCGGCAAGTACCAGTACGACCTTCGTGGTCGAGTACGGGCTGAAGCGTCAGGATCTTCGGAGGCTTCGAAGGTACCTCGGTGACGCCAAGATGATGGTGCCGTTGAAGGCCTCCGGATCGGAGATTCGTCGTCGCAACGAACGGACGGTCAGTCAGGTCTTCGGAACCGAACCGTCCTTGGCCGAAGCGGCGAATCTCCGGGTTCGCGAAGGCGGGCGGTATCTCGTCGCCGAGGACATCGAGAATTCGGCGCCGGTCGCGATCATCGGTTCAGAAATCGCCGATTCCTTCTATCGCCTCGAGGATCCGGTCGGCAAGGACCTTCGGATCGACAATCAGGTGTTTCAGGTCATTGGGGTGCTCGAACCGGTCGGACTGGCGGGTGGAGCCGGTGTGGCGCTGGTGGGCCGCGATCTCAACAAAGACGTGCACATTCCGATCACCGCATCCGAGCGAAGTTTCGGCGACATCGTGGTCCGTCGCCAGAGTGGTTCGTTCAGTGGGGAACAGGTCGAGATCAACGAGATCTATCTGCAGGCGACCGACACCGATTCGGTGATCGATCTCGCCAATCGTGCCACGAGGATTCTCGAGATCGGACATCCGGACTTTCGTGATGTCCAGGTGATCGTTCCTTGGGAACTCCTGCAGAATGCGAAGCGGACGATGCTTATCTGGAACATCATGCTCGTTTCGATCGCGGCAATCAGTCTCTTGGTCGGTGGGATCGGCATCATGAACATCATGCTCGCTTCGGTCGTCGAACGAACTCGCGAGATCGGTGTTCGACGTGCTCTCGGCGCCACTCGGCAACACATCATCGCGCAGTTCCTCGTCGAAACCGGATCGATCTCGGCTTTCGGGGGAATCCTCGGGATCTTCTTCGGCGTCGGCATCTCGATCGGGCTTGGCTCGGTGGTTCCGTGGATGCTCTCGCTCCCGCTCTTCGAAGGAGTCGTCGAAGGCGAGTTCAAGCTCGAGCCGATCATCACGAACTGGTCGATCATCGCCAGCTTCGTGGTGGCGGCCGGCGTCGGGCTGGTCTTTGGTATCTACCCAGCGATTGTCGCAAGTCGGAAGGATCCGATTGAAGCGCTTCGTCACGACTAATCCCATGAGCCCGCACTCGTCTCCGCCTACTCCCGATCGAGGATGACGACGTCGCCCTTACCCCAGTCCAACCAGCCCGGAAAACGGGCGTCCTCCTTGAATCCGGCGTTCGAGAGAAGATCTCGAACCTTCGGGATCACGAGATCCGGGTAGAGCATGATGATGTGGTCCGGACCCTGGCGAAGAGATTCAGCATCAAGCCTGACCCCGAGCCCTGAGACCGAGCGAAGGGTGAGGTCGCGACCTGACGCGTAGTAGTCTGCGACATCATCACCAAGTCCGATCGACCAGACCGAAGTTCCCGGTGGCGTGGTGGCGATCAGATGTTCGACACCATCGCGAATGGGCTGGCGTTGAGTGCGGGTCGCCAGTTCGGTCAGCCAGCACCCTCCGAGCAGCGTGGCCGCGATGATCGCAAACTCGGGGCGGTTCGGGAGGTACGCGAGCCCTCTGATGCCCGCCGCGATGAGCAATGTCGCGACCGGAACAAGAAAGAGCAGAAACCTCGCGTAGACCCAACCATCGCCGGCGAAGAGCAGTGTGAATGCCACGATGAGACCCGCGGCGGCTGCGATGGTTGCAATCCGAAGTCGCGGCCAACGGCTCGATTCGGTGACCCCGACGGCTGCCAGGGCGAGGCCCGGAATCGACGCCCACCAGAACCATGATCCTCCGAGTTGGAGAATCGTCTGGAGACCCTCCACGCCAAAGAGCGAAGGCTCGTTTCCGTCCGAAGCAGCGAACTCCTGGCGAAGGCCGATCAGATCCGGAAGAATCGGGCTGATCACCAGCAAGGTCGAGAGTCCGCCGAGGATGATCGCAATTGTCAGGCGCAGTCCGGCGGCTCTGCGATGCTTTCGAGCGAGCCACGCAAGGGCGAGGATCGCATGGCCGAGAGGAACGAAGGCGAAGGCGAGGTGCGACCAGCATCCAAGTGTCACGAATAGCGCGTACCAGAGTGGGCTCGACCGACGTCCGTCGGCAATTCGCAGCACCTGCCAGGTCGCGAGAATCGTAAAAAGCATCATCATCGAGTAGCCGCGGGCGTTGGCGCTTTCGAGTACCGCCACGGGCATCAACGCGATCACGGCCGCGGCAAGCAGCCCGAAACGATCACCATCGACCGTCCGTGCGAGCATGAACATCGCGGGAACGCACGCGACGCCTCCCAGCAGGGCCGGGGTTCGGAGGATGAACTCGTCGGCGCCGCCGTTGGCCTCGATCATCATGCTGGCGAGGGCCGAATGCAGGACGTGATTGCTCAGTGCGTAGTAATTTCCGAGGGCGGGTCCGGGTCCGTGGATGGAAAACGAGAGCATGGCGGCGATCTCGTCGTACCAAAGGCTCTCGCCCATCCGCATCGCTCGCGGAAGGATGGCGATGACTGTGATGGCGAGAATGGCGAGGCGGATCCCCCCGCTGGGAGCGGGAAGGGCACCGAGGGGAGTTCGGATGGATGGCGAACGCTCGAGTCGCCGCAGGACCCAGGGAGCGGAGAACCAGGCAAGGGCCGCCAGGGGCGCGACGTACGAGAGCAAGGTCACCCCTGCGATGGTCTCGGCGGGAATCTCGCCCACCCGCTCGAATCTGATCGGGTTCGTGAACCAGACCAGCTTTGACTCCCAGGGGATCAGAAGAGCGAGAAGGAGGATCGTCAATCCGACGATGCAACCCGTGATCACCAGTGGGTCACGCCATCGGGCTCGGGTCTGTTCGCTGGAGAGGGTCACGTTCCCTTAAAAGATACCCCACCCGGGAAGTCGGGGAGGTCACTCGGAAGGGTTGGTCGTATCGAGCCGCACCGCTGGTGGGGCGACTGGCGTGGGGAATCGTTCGCTTCCCGTCAGCACGAACGCCGTCGCCCGGATCACGATGGCCTTCGACTTCCGCCGAATCATCGCCCATCGCCCCCAAAAGCACGTCGATCGGAATCGGCCCCTCCGGAATGCCGCTGGAGGAATCGCGCAGAAGCTCGAACGCTTCCGCTGCGATCGCATCTCGTACCGAGCGCGAGATTGCGGTGGGGATCGCCGCATCTCGAGTGAGTCGTGGGAAGTGATGGATTCAAGTTCATTTTCAACGTTTCGGCGAAGGCCTATCGAGGGCAAGGGGAGCAATCTCGTCTCAAGAGCGAGGGGAAGGAACCCGAGACGGCCACGCACTTCGCATCGGTTTCCGCCCTGTCGGGCCCCCGGTGGGCGATGGGCTGTTGGCGCCGACGATTCAGATCGAGCCGGTCGCGCGACCCTCTTCGACCGGCTGAGGTGGGTCGCCGATGAGGAGGCCGGGAGCGATGATCATGCGATGACCATGCGATGACTGCAGCGACAATGGTCGCTGCAATCGAAGTTGGATTCACTGAAGTGACCCTCAGGGGTTGCCGGTGCTGCCGGCGCTGCCGGTCACCGTGGTGCCTGTGAACTTCACATTCTCGATGATCGAGATTGGTGCCGTGAAAGTCACGTATCGACCATTTCGCGTGCGAGCCGGAGCGATCTGACGTCTCGGCGCGAATGGATATCCGCCGATCTGCCGCTGGATGTAGTCAGGAGCGCGGATGATCAGGACGCCTTCGTAATATCGGATCGAAGCGGCGTCGCCACCGTTCTGCCGCCAGGCGTCAGGCTCGATGGTCTCCAAGATGATGTCGACGATCTCCTGGACTTTTTCATCCTCGGAGAGTCGATCCGGTTCGCCTTCGGGATTACCGAAGGGGGCACCGCCACCGCCACCGCCACCGCCGCCACTGCCGCCGCCGCCGCCACCAGATCCGCCGCCGCCGGTTCCGCCGCCGCCGAATCCACCGCCGCCGCCGCCGCCCTGGCCACCGCCGCCTTGGCCACCACCACCGCCACCCGAGGAGAGCGAACTGCTGAGATCGAACTCGGGTGCATTGTCGAAGTACGGAACTTCGAAGAGGAGATCACGAATCGGATACATGCGGAGTTGGCGAGCTGCCGGAACGGAGAGGCGTTCCTTGGTGCCGATCTCGATGAACCCCTTGCGAAGTTGCCAGGTGCAGGGATCAAGATCGCCGCACTGATCGAGCATCATCTCGACGATGGTGAGGGCCGGCTTTCCGGTCGCCTTCAACGTGATCGGTGTCTCAGGATCGATCCCGATTCCGCTGCGATCATCGCTGTATCGAACGACAAGATCGACGCCCATCAACTGCTTGATGTAGTCAAAGGCCTCTCGGGCCGGCGTTTCGTCGAAGTCGACGCTGAGATCGCTGTAAAGAAGGGTGCCGAGGAGCGCCGCCTGACTGGTGTCTCGAGCCGACGCGGCGTCGCGTTGCCTGGCGACTTCACGGATGCGTTCGGAGAGATTCTGCGCGGACGCATCTTGGCTCATCCAGGCCGGAGCGACCGTCGCGGCGATCACCGCGGCGAGTGTGAATCGAATCGGTCTTGTTTGCATCTGTCGGATCTCCATCGGCGTTCGTGCCTCGTCCAGAATTGGATGAAGCGGGTTCTTGCTCATCGGGCGTCAAATCCACATGGCACGATTGTGAGATCGACAGGATGACCAAGGGTGCATCCGAAAAGTATACGGTTCGGATCCTCGGAATCTGCGTAGTAACCGTAAATTCAGACGTCTTGGGGCGTTCCCGGGGGTTGCAAGGCTCGCGGAGACGTGGTCACGCCCCCTGATTCAGGGTTCGTCGATCGGAATGGATCGCAACTGGCACAGAAACAGCAGGGCGGTGGCGTCTGCGGCCACGGACTGTTGTGACTCCCAGGGAGAGGTCCGAAGACCATCCGCCGCTTGTCGCCAGCCCGGGAGGAATCGGGCGTCCGACTCGGAGAGCATCAGCTGTCTGATGAACCGGAGAAAACCTTCGAGTCCTTCGACCGCTCGAAATCGTCCAGCCTCGTCGGCTTCGGGGATTCGTGCGAGCGTGGCGATTCCGAATGCGGGACGGAGGGTTCGAGCGTCCACCACAGTTCGCGTACCCGACCGCAGCGGAAGGCCGCCGTCGAGGTCACTCCGGGGATCTTCGATCTGCCGGAGAAGCAGAGCATCCCGCGCGGCCCGCAGCGCCGTGATCCGCACCGATGGTTCGCCAGTCCGCTGATATCGAGCGAATTCGGCGAGGGAGAGCCATTCGAATGCGGCAATCAATTGCTCGATGGACGGGTTGGCTCGCCACGCCTCGTCGAGATGGTTTTGGAAGGTCTCCTCGTCGAGCATGTCGACGGGAAGACTGCCGAGTGCGGCGGCTCTTCTCGCACTTCCGACCGAGTCGCCGACCGTCGCGGTACTGGATGCCGACTTTAGGAATTTCTCCATACGGTCGCGATCCTGGAGCGCCGAAGCCGTCAGCAGTCCGAGATCGACGGTCACCGCGTCATCCGTTGCCGCTGCGGGGAGCTCATCGAGAATCGCGGTGGCGACCGCTCGCCCCTCGGCCTGCGCGGAATCGGCGGCGTTCCTGCGGCGGTCAAGGCCCGAGTTCATCGCAAGGGACCAGGCGACAAGAAGGCGATCCGGAATCCCCGCCTCGAATGGCGAATGTTGATTCGCGATCGGATCGAAACCACCCAAGAGGGATGGGCGTTCGGAGACGTCGGGAGACGGGGGAGGTCGATGTGAGATGAGATTCTCGGCGAGTCGCCCTCGGAGATCAATGACGACTCCATCGTCCAAGGTTGACCGTGTCACGATGGGGCCGCTTCGCGAGAGTTCGCGAGGCAGATCCGCGAGGGTTGACTGTCCGAGTCGGAGTGTCTCGAATCGGTGCAGCGAAACCTTGTCGAGTCGGCGGAGTTCCGGAAGATCTCGTGGCGGCAGACCGACCTCGTCGAGCAGGCGGAAGATAATCGACGTCAAGGCACCCGCGGTGCCGGTTGCCAATTCCCGGCCCGGGAGACTCCGCGCGATCATCGTTCCTCGCCGGATCGCGATTCCATCGATGCCGGGGCGGAGGCGACCAGTGGCGGCGGCGAGCGTGCTGCCCAGCAACGGCTCGGTGCTCCCCGCAAGTTCGATTTCCAGGGTGAGCCGGCTGACGAGCTCGACTTGAAGCGAAGGGGGGAGACTCCGGAGTGCCCGATCTCCCGACGCCTGAGCGAGGGCGCGGCCCATCGCGCGGCGGAGCGCGAGGGAATCGCCCGATGGATCGAAGCCTCGGCCGATGACGCGGCCGTCCATTCTCAGCAGCACGCCGACCGCATCGAGGGCTTCGATCGCGACCTCGGCCTGTGTGTCCGTCTCGGTCGGAAGGTCGCCTTCGTCCAGCCAGGCCCGCGCCTGTAACCAGGCGTTGATTCCCTGATCGAGTGTCGGTGGAGCCGCGGAGGTGAGATTCGCCATCTTCAGCATGAGGAGAAGCACGGTGCAGGCAAATCTCGGGAATCGAAGCGTCCGAGAACGAAAGTGTGCAATTCCGGGAATCGCCGTAAAGAGCTTGAAATGAAGGGGGGGTCGGGTCATGCGGTCGCGATCGACTTTGAAAACAGGAGGGAATGGCCTCTGCCCTTGCCTGACTTCAGACGTGGGGCAGAATCGAGTGTCCAAAAACCAAAGATCGGAGAATACCCCATGCTTGCAGTCCAGCTGTTTCAATTTTCGGACCATCGTCGCCGACTCATCCTGCTCACCGGCCTCACCTTCATGGCGATGTGCTGAGAAGCAGACCAGAAAAATCTCTCTTGCGGGTTGATCGGCACCCTTTTCAGGTCAGAGGGTAGTCCGGGTCTTCAACGCAACACGGGCCCGTCCTGCTGGACGGGCCCGTGTGTTACTGCATTCTTGACACGATCGAAAGGCGGAGTTTGATCAGAATTCGATCTTGTCCGTACCCATCGCACCGTGGCTGTCCATACCGCCTCGCTTGGGAGCGAGATTCTCAACGTCCGAGTTGATGTCCTCGGTGTAGTCCGTGGCGTCGTTGGCACCCCACTGGGCTCGCTTGAGACTCAGGCCGATCTTGCGATCGTCGATGTCGACCCGGAGGATCTTCACATCGACCTCGTCGTCGACCTTCACCACGTCCTGCGGATTCTCGACCTTCTGGTCGGAGAGTTCCGAGATATGGAGCAGGCCTTCAAGATTCTCTTCAAGCTCGACGAAGACGCCAAAGTTGGTGATCTTCGTGACGGTTCCCTTGACGATCATGCCCGGTCGGTACGCAGTCGGAATCGCTTCGATCCAAGGATCTTCGCTCAACTGCTTCAGACCGAGACCGACTCGCTGCTTCTCCTGGTCGACCTCGATGACCACGCACTTGACGACCTCGCCCTTCTGGAAGATTTCGTTCGGGTGCGCGACCTTCTTGGTCCATGAGATATCGCTGACATGGAGAAGTCCGTCGATGCCCGGCTCGATCTCGATGAACGCGCCGTAGTTGGCGAGGTTTCGGACCTTGCCTTCGATGATCGTTCCCGAGGGGTACTTCTCGGCGACGAGTTCCCATGGGTTGACCTCGGTCTGCTTCATGCCGAGCGAGATCTCGAGCTTTTCCTTGTCGATGTCGAGAACCACGACGTCGGCTTCGTCTCCCACCTGCACGCATTCGCTCGGATGGTTGATCCGACGGGTCCAGGACATCTCGGAGATGTGAACGAGGCCTTCGATGCCTTCTTCGATCCGAACGAAGGCGCCGTAGGTCATCAAGTTGACCACGGTTCCCTTTACGCGGCAGCCGACCGGGTATTTCTGCTCGATCTCTTCCCAGGGAGAGGCTTCAAGCTGCTTGAGTCCGAGGGCGATCTTTTCCTTTTCACGATCGATGTTGAGGATCTTGACTTCAATTTCCTGCCCGATGCGAACGACCTCGGAAGGATGGTTGACCCGGCCCCAACTCATGTCGGTGATATGGAGAAGACCGTCGATGCCGCCGAGGTCGATGAAGGCACCGAACTCTGCGATGTTGGTGACGGTTCCGCGGACCACGTCGCTCTCGTTGATGGAGCTGAGCAGGGTGCGCTTGGCGTCCTCCCGCTCCTCTTCGACCAGCTTGCGACGGCTGATGACGATGTTCCGGCGTTCCTCGTCGATCTTGAGGATGACGGCACGAACGTTGCGGCCGATGAACTCGCCGATGTCGCTGGGACGTCGGATGTCCACCTGGCTGGCAGGAAGGAAGACGGGGACGCCGATGTCGATCAGCAGACCGCCCTTGATCTTCCGCATGCACTTGCCTTCGACAATATCGCCTTCGGATCGGGTTCGGAGAACCTGTTCCCATCCGCGGATGCGATCGGCTTTTCGCTTCGAGAGCACGACCGAGCCGCTTTCGTCTTCGGTGTTCTCAAGCAGAACCTCGACGTCGTCTCCGGGTTGGAGGTCGACGGCGCCGTCGTCGAATTCGGTCTTGGGGACGAGGCCTTCGCTCTTGAGACCGACGTCGATCACGACGAAGTCACCGGCGAAGCCGACGACCTTTCCGGCGAGAATGGTGCCAGCGGAGAAACTATCCATGTCTTCGCCGAGGAGCGAGTCCATGTCGCCTTCGGCGACGTCGTCTCCGAAAGCGGCGCGAAGCAGCGTTTCAGCCTCGAGATCTTCGACTCCGAGGTCTTCGATTAGGTTGTAGTCGACCATGATGTGGTGGGGTGGCCTCGATCTCGCGTCGCCGAATACCGACGGACGAATCAGGCCGGGGACTGGTGCGAGTGCGGTGTCGACGATCGTCGACTCGATCCGCTCGTTGTCTCGGGTCCCGCCCGAGAGCACGAAGCGGGAAGTATACGGTCTCCCGGCTCCTGAGAAAAGCCGCCTTCCTCTCGATAAGATCTCCATAGCCATGACTTTCGAAGATCCGCAATCCAGATTCACGTCGCGTTGGAAGGCCCTTGGGCCCGGTCTGATCTTCGCCGGCGCCGCCGTAGGAGTCTCCCACGTGGTGCAAAGCACGCGTGGAGGTGCCGAAATGGGCACTGCAGCCGTGCTCATTGTGGTGGTGAGTTGTCTGATCAAGTTCCCCGCATTTCGGTTTGGTCCGCTCTACGCGGCCATGACCGGCGATTCCCTGTTGGCGGGATATCGCCGTCAAGGAATCTGGGTTCTGGTCACTTTTGCCCTCCTGACCTTCGCGATCCTGTTCACCACCCTCGCCGCGGTGACCGTGGTCACTGCGGGGCTCCTGCTCAATCTCGTGCCGTCGATCGGCGGTGGCCTGTTGGCGTTGGGCTTCGAGGCAGGAGCGGAACAGGCGGCGGCAATGTCGGCGTTGCTCCTCGTCTTGACGGCGATCCTCATCGGCTCGGGTGGCTACCGATTGCTCGAAGGTCTGATGAAGGTGGTCATGCCCCTGCTGGTGATTGGCACCATCCTTGCGACGGCCTTGGCGATCAGAAACATGTCCGCCGATGACATCACAATCCTGCCACCATTCTCGACCGGTCCCGACCGCAACATGCTTGCCGCGATGGTGGGCTGGATGCCGGCTCCGATCGACATCGCGGTCTGGAGCTCCTTGTGGACGCTGGCCCGCGCCCGGGGCCGACGGATGAACCGGCAGGCGGTGCTCGGTGATTTCGACGCGGGATTCCTCGCGACTCTTCTGCTGGCGGTGCTTTTCGTCCTGCTCGGCGCCGCCGTAATGCACGGCGCCGGCGTCGAGTTCGAGGCCTCCTCCGTCGCGTTCTGCGGTCAAGTGATCGAACTCTACACGGCGAACCTGGGCTCTTGGTCACAGCCGCTGATCGCCTCCGTCGCATTTCTTGCCATGCTCTCGACCACGGTGACCGTCGCCGACGGATTTCCTCGGACCGTGGCGGCGCTGGTTCGGCAGTTCCGGTTGGTCGGTACGCCTCGGTCATTCGCGGTGACATCTCAAGCAGCGTCAATCGCCGAATCGAATGCGGAGACGGGAAGTCGCAAGGTCTACGGAGCGGTCTTCGCGATCGGCTCGGTCGGTGCGATTCTGATTCTCTGGTTCGGTCTTGCCCGCAAGAACGGGATCACCTTCACCGGACTCGTGGATTTCGTCACCATCACTTCATTCATTGCGGCGCCGTTGCTGGCGTTCTTCAACCACCGCTGCGTCTTTTCCACCGAGATCTCGATCGAGGATCGACCGACCCGGCTCTGGTGGGTCTGGTCGTGGATCGGCATCGTGGTCTTTGGTGGGTTCGCGGGGGTCTACGTGGTCGGGCGTTTCTTGGGCTGATCCGCTTTGGTGGATGCGTTCTGTCGAGACCGAAGCAGAAGAAATCCGAGCGCGCCGGCGATATTGAGACCGAGCGTCACCGCATAGATCAGGCCCGGATGACCCTTCGCCGCGAAGGCGGTGAAGATCGCAACACCCAAGAACGGGGCGAAGAGTCCGCGCAGTCCGGTGAGGATCACATGAACGCTCATGTATTGACTGTCCCGATGCGGCGGCGAGAAGTGTTGGTGTCCGAGATTCCAGGCGAGCATGCCTCCGCCGAAGCCGATTCCCAGCATCGCCGACGCGATGAATAACAAGGGCATCAGATGGAACTCCACCGCGATCAGGAAGAGCAGGCTGGCCAGAACGAAGGACCACGAGTGGATCGCGCGAAACGAGATGACGTGCATCCCGTCGAGAAGTCTCGCCCAGATTGGAATGGCGAAAGGCATGATGATCAGTGGTACGACGGTGGTCACCAGAATGGCGGTCTGGTAGCTCGCGGTGAATTCAACCTCGAGAATGATGACCAGCGTCGGCGAGATCATTAGATTGCCGGTGCCGAAGATCATCATGCAGGCCATGTAGCCTGCGTAGCGTCGGTCTTCCTTCAGGACACGGAGCACCGCCAGCGGATTGAGCGAAGGGCGCTCCGAGTGGTGTCCCTGGCGTTCAGCCCGAGCGAGTCGGTTCTGGCCTCGAAGCCGGACGCCGCCGTAGATGATCGCGCCAAGCACGCCGAAGGCCGCGACGATCGGGAACAGATATCGGATCGAGTCGACGGAGCGGTCGAGACTCCATCCGATGACCACGCCGCTGGCCGCCATCACGAGGACCTGCACCGTCGCGATTCGGCCGGTGATCTTCGTTCGGTCCGCATCCGGATAGTTTGCCCTCCAGACGGACGTCCGGATCGTGACGACGGCACTCCAGAAGACCCATCCGAGGATGACGAGTCCCACCAGGCTCCAGGCGCCGAGGGCGGTCCTCGGAATGAAGGCCATCATCGCCACGCAGCCGCTCGTGGCGAGCATCAGTCCTGAAAGGAACGCGACTTTTCGTCGCCCGTTGGCGATCGTCGCCCAGACGCCACTGGTGAGGTTCCCAATCGCGGTGGCTGCGGCGATCGCGGCGACCGCGATGTCGAGGGTCTGCTCTGGAAGGTCGGGAAGTCCGACGAAGGTTTTCTTGAGTACCACGCCCATCGTCCCGCTCTGAATGCCGGCGAGCATGAGCGGAAGGAACGTCCACGCCGCCAGCTCTCGCCCGTAACTCCGTCGCAGCATCGGTGGAAGGGCGTGTGGATGAAAACTCGACACGAAAGCGGCAAGGAACCGGATCGGAAGGGTGGCGAGTTGGTGGAGGGGCACAGTAGAGGGTTGGTTGGAGGTCAGGCCAGGAGTCGGAGAAATGGAACACGGGGCCCCGAATGCGGGACCCCGTGTGAAGTTCTTTGGCAGGACGGATCACGCCATCAGATTGCGGACTCGATCACTGGCTGGGCTGGCCGCCCGTCGAGATGATGTCGTACGGGCTCAGACGGCTTGGGCGGTCGAAGAACCAGACACGACCAAGATCGCCCCAGAACATCCGAAGATTCTGATTACCGATCACGGCCATGTTGAGCTCGATGTCGACGTCTCGTTCGGAGAGGCCCATGATGTGCGGCGTCAGATCGCCCTTGATGGCGTTGAAGCTGACATCGTTGGGGTTGGAACAGCCGTTCATCCCGGCGGTGGCGCCGATGGCGACGATCAGGCAACTGGAACGAAATGCGGCTCGGGTGATCATGTCTATAGGTCCTCGGGAATCCGTTGGGGACCGGAATCCGGTCCTTGAAGCGTCAATACTGACAGCAGCGAGGCAGGGTGTCAAACGATCCGGAAGAGCCATCCGCAGCAGGTCCTTGTCCGGTTTCCTCTGTTTTCCTTCCCCGGAACCGAACCGGGGGTAGAGTTGAGACTGGATGCCGGGCGACCCCCGTCGGGCCGTGCTGGAACTTTGTGTCTCGAACCATTGCGAACCCCACGGGGTCGTGCGTCTTGCGACGATGATCAAGCCTCACGAATCCAATCCTTCGAGGGTGGATTCGGAGTGGAAGGTCGGGATCGATGAGCGGCGAACCCACCTTAAACGCGGGGTTTGAGCTATAAGATCCTGTCCAGTCGGGTTCGCCCGACCTGCCGAGTGATCGGCGGCGGACCCGCCGGGGGTCGCTCCGGCATCCAGAAATCAGGCCTCTCTGCCCGGTCCTTGGGCCGATCGGTTCGCTTCCCGGAAACGACTGGCAACGGCTTCAAGTGACTCCGGGACCACTCGGACCCCTGCGACGGCGGACATGAAGTTCACGTCTCCCGACCATCTGGGGACCACATGGGCATGAAGATGTTGCGGAAGTCCGGCACCTGCGGCATCGCCCTGGTTCACGCCCATATTGACTCCGTGGGGCCGGAAGACACGTTCGACCAGATCAACCCCGTGATCGACGAGTTTCCAGAAGGCGGCTCGTTCGTCGTGGGTGTGGTCGAGAAGTCGAGGTTTCGCGACCCCAAGCGCGGCGAGGAGGTGACCGTTGGCGTAGGGAAAACGATTCAACATCAAAATCCCCTCCGCCGATCGGTGGATGACCAGCGAGTCCTCATCAAGGTCGGGGTTCTCCCAGGCGTGGGTGATGAAGTCGGCCAGCACCGGTTCACCCTTCGGGATCTCCGCACTGCGGCGTTCGAGCTCGCGAAGATAGGCCATTCGCCAGGGGGCCCAGAGGTCCTGATGCATGCGAGGTACTCCAGACAGAAAGGAAAGGGGGAATTCGGTGGATTGATCGACCAGCGATCGATCCGGACACTCATTGTGCCGGATCAGCCGTGGACGCGTTTTCGGACATGGTTCATTGATGATCAGGCCGTCTCCTCTACGATGAACACATGCTTCCATCCGAGCCGAGCAAGGTCCTAGTCGCCATGAGCGGCGGCGTCGATTCCTCCGTCGCCGCGGCGCTCCTGCGTCAGGCTGGTCATGAGGTGATCGGGGTCTTCATGCGGCTCGGCTCTCCGGGGGATTCGCTTGAAGAGTTGATCCCCGGGGACGCCTGTGACACCGCGAAGGTCCGGATCGGGAAACAGGGCTGCTGCTCGGTCGGAGACGCCGAGGACGCCCGGTTGGTCGCGGCGAAACTCGACGTTCCGTTCTACGTGGTCAACTTCAAGAAAGAGTTCGGCCGGATCATCGATCACTTCGTCGCCGAGTACGACGCGGGGCGGACGCCGAATCCCTGCGTGCGTTGCAACGACTGGTTGAAGTTTGGCCGGCTTCACGAGTACGCCCAACAGGTCGGCGCGAAGTACGTTGCCAGCGGGCACTACGCGCGAGTCGATCACGATCCCGAGACGGGGGGGCGTCGTCTGCTCAGAGGCGTCGACCATGGGAAGGATCAGTCGTATGTGCTCTTCGGCACGCCCGCGGATCGTCTGGGCGAGATGTTGCTTCCGGTCGGTGGCCTGCCGAAGTCCAAGGTTCGCGAACTGGCGGAGGAATTCGATCTTCCGGTGTTCGACAAGCCAGACTCCCAGGAGATCTGTTTCGTTCCGAACGACGACTACGCCGGGCTGGTCGCACGCAAGTCATCGACCGGCGTGAAACCCGGCGCGATTCTCGATCGGTCCGGGAAGGACATCGGCGAGCATCCGGGGCATCAGAACTTCACGATCGGCCAACGGCGAAAGATTGGCATGGCCCTCGGACATCCCATCTACGTCGTCGCGAAGGATCCGATCGCGAACACCATCACCGTGGGCGAGCGCGAGGATCTTCAGTCAAATGGCTGCCTGGCGAGCCAGACCAACTGGCTAGTCGATCCGCCAATGACCTCGCGACCCTGCACGGTCCGGATTCGATACAACGCGGCCCCGGTTCCTGCCACGGCAGAGATGGTCGGCGAAGACCGTCTCGAGGTTCGTTTTGCCGAACCGCAGTTTGCCGTGGCGCCAGGACAGGCCGTGGTCTGTTACGACGGTGACGTGGTGCTGGGTGGTGGTTGGATCGACGCGGCGATCACTTGACCTCGCATGCTCCCGATCGGAACCCTCAACACCGAAGGGTACGAGTCGAACCCAGTGGCCCGTCGGACGCTGGGACTTCCGACGGAGGGACCGATGCTCGTGGTCGTCGGTGCGATTGGACCTGGTGACGCCAAAGGGAGAAATGTCCTCCTAGACGCAAGGTCCGAGGTTCGACGGGCCTCGCCGGACGCGATGCTCGCGGTACTCGGAGGTGAAATACAGGACGATCCCTCCGAGGCCGTGATCGAGGAGAAGGACGGTCTGTTCCGCCTCGCGAGGCCACTCTCGCAGTCCGACCTCGGGATGATCGAGGCGGCGGCCGTCGTCTGGGCCGTGCGGGATCGGGTGGAGGGAATGAGTTCGACCGTCGACGTCGCGATGCACTTCGGGCGACCGACGATTGTCTCGGCCATCAACGTCTCGCCAGCCTGGATCACCCGTGGGGCCGGCGGCGAACGGGTGGATTCGGCAAATCCGCGTTCGGTCGCTCGCGGAATCCTGCGAGCGTTCGATGTTTCGCATGTCGAACGGATCGACGCGGCGAGTTGTTTTGGCGGATTCACGGGGGCGGTGGACGCGCTCGCGGGACGACGACGATTCACGCCGGCGGATCTTCCGCGCCGTCTTCGTACCGGGAACTCGATTGGATAAGGTGCGATGATCGGTGTTCGGCGGATCGCGTCGTCCGGCCGTGTAGCCAGATTCCGGGAAGCGGCGAGTGTTTGGAGACCTTCGCCCTGTCACAAAGTCGAGGGACCGTCCTCGAGGAGCTCATTCATGAAGATCACAGTCACTGGCGCCGCGGGATTCATCGGACGTCATCTCGTGGCTCGACTTCTTGAGAACGGACACGAAGTTCGTGCGACATATCGAAGCCCACCCCCGCTGGCGATCAAGCAGGAGGGGGTGGAGCATATGATCGCGGATCTCTTCGACCCCGAGGCGTGCCGGCGTGTCTGCCAGGGCGCGGACGAGGTGTATCACCTGGCCGCAGCCACGGGCGGCGCGGCATTCCAGAGGGATCGCCTGATCGGACTGCTCAACGTCGTCCATTCGACGCAGATCGTGCTCGCCGCAAGCGAAGTCGGCGTACGCCGGGTGTTGTTCGCGGGATCGGCCCTGCTCGGAGTGCAGGACATGTGCGGCGATCAAGCCTCCGGAAATTCGAGCTTCGCTCCGGTTGATAACGGTTACATGACGGAGAAACTCTTCTCGGAGCAGCTCTGGCACGCGATGGGAGAAGCCGACCGGATCGAGACGAGGATTGCCCGACTCAATCATGTGTACGGTCCGGGACGGGGAATCGGCGGCGTTGCCGAAGGCGTGACCACGGCCATGTGCCGCAAGGCGATCGAAGCCATCCAACGCGGTGATCACGAGATCGAGATCTGGGGAGACGGAACCCAGCGCCGTGCCTTCACCTTCATCACCGACGCGGCCGAGGGAATCGAACGTGCGATGCGGCTCGAAAGCCCGGATCCAGTGATGATCAGCAGTCGTGAAGTCACATCGATCAACGGTCTCGTGGATCTCATCGAGAAAATCGCCGGCGTCCGCTTCCACCGTCGATATGTTTCCGACATCGGTACGGCCGCCGCACAACACCAACTCGATCACGATGGGGCGGAAGCGGCGCTTGGATGGGAGCCGTCGGTGGGGATCGCCGATGGGATCAGGCGGACCTACGAGTGGGTGCGGGACCAGATCTCGCCGTCGACGACTCGTTCCTGATCGGGATCGACTGCGGACGCGGGTGAATCCATCGCGGTTCCCCGATCGGCGGGGAAGGGCCAGCCGGCGAAGAGCAACACCGTGTAGATCACAAATACCGTCAGGAGGAGGCCGCCTTCGAAGCGATTGATGCGGTGGCCGGAGAGGAGAATCGGGAAACACGCGATCGATACTCCGATCATCACCGGGAGGTCGAACAGGAACACTTCTTCGGGGATCCGGATCGGGACAACGATCGCCGTGATGCCAAGAATCCCGAGGATGTTGAAGACGCAGGATCCGAGGATGTTTCCGACGGCGAGGTCTCTCTTGCCGCGGAGCACGGCAATCAGACTCGTGGCGAGTTCAGGGGCGCTGGTGCCGCCCGCGACGATGGTGAGCCCGATCACGACCTCGGAGATGCCGAGGGATCGGGCGACCTCGGTCGCGGACGAGACGAGACGATCGGCGCCGGCGACGAGAAGGGCGAGACCGGCGACCATCAAGGCCAGTTGAACGAAGACGGGTCGCGAGCCTCTTGGGGACGAGGTTGCCTCTTTGGTCTCCATCTCGATGGGCAATCCGTCGTCTGACCGGCTGTTTGCAAAGGACCACCAGAGAAATCCGATCAGGCCTAGGACGAACAGGATGCCGAGCCCACGGCCGAGGACGCCTCCGTTGGCAAGTGCGAGCAGTGGAAGGAAGGAGACCATGATGGTGAAGATGGTCTCGCGCCAGATCACCCGTTTTTTCACCAGGATCGGCGTAATCAACGCTGTGACACCGAAAACCAACGCGATGTTCATGATGTTGGAGCCGATGACGTTCCCAACCGCCATCCCGCCGTGGCCCGATGTGGCTGCGGCCAGCGATGCCGCGAGTTCCGGAGCACTGGTTCCGAATCCCACCACGGTGACGCCGACCACGAATGGGGAGACGTTGAAGCGGGTCGCCAGCCGGCTGGCCCCTCGGACGAGCAGTTCGGCGCCCAGGATCAGGGTGCCGAGGGAGAGGAGGAGGATCAGCAGATTCGGGATCATGGGACGGGGATTGTACGAAGGAATCAGGTTCGGTTGGCGAATTTAGCCATCAAGTACTTGGTTGGCGGGAACTGAATCCCTGATTCACGGATGATCTCGATCGAAGCTCGAGGACTTTCCTATGATGGCCGTTCCGACGGGGCCAGTTCCCAGTGAGGCCCGATTTCAACCTCAGTTTTCGAAAGCACTCCGAAGATGCCATCCATCCCCGAACGACTCGGCAGCGAAGCAGACAGTCTGCTCAATCACACCGCCAAGGTCTCCAGCGATCTTCTCCATCTTCCAGGTCCAGACTTCGTCGAACGGGTCTGGATGCAGACCGATCGTAGTCCTCAGGTGCTCAAGAACATCCAGTCGATCTACGACCACGGTCGGCTCGGGGGCACGGGATATGTCTCGATTCTCCCGGTCGATCAGGGGATCGAACATGCCGCGGGCGCGAGCTTTGCGAAGAACCCGATCTACTTCGATGGCGAGAAGATCGTCGAACTCGCAATCGAAGGCGGATGCAACGCCGTCGCGACGACCTTCGGAGTGTTGGGAAGTGTGAGCCGAAAGTACGCTCATCGGATTCCCTTCATCGTGAAATTGAACCACAACGAACTGCTGACGTTCCCGAATCACTTCAGCCAGATCATGTTCGGCTCGGTCGACGAAGCGTGGGATCTCGGCGCGGCGGCGGTCGGCGCGACGATCTACTTCGGTTCGGATGACTCGGATCGACAGATCATCGAAGTCGCCGAGGCCTTTCATCGGGCGCACGAACTCGGAATGGCGACGATTCTCTGGTGTTACCTCCGAAACGACGCGTTCAATAAGGACGGCAAGGACTATCACGTCTCTTCCGACCTCACGGGCCAGGCCAATCATCTCGGCGTCACGATTGAGGCCGACATCATCAAGCAGAAGCAACCCGAACTCAATGGCGGCTACGAGATGCTCAACATGGGCGATTCGAGCTATGGGAAGTTCGATAAGCGGATCTACACCGATCTCTGTTCGGATCACCCCATCGATCTGACGAGATACCAGGTGCTCAACTGTTATTGCGGCCGTGCCGGGCTCATCAATTCCGGTGGTGGCAGCGGTGACAATGACTTCGGACAGGCGGTTCGGACCGCGGTCATCAACAAGCGGGCGGGCGGCATGGGCATGATCTCGGGCCGCAAGGCGTTCCAACGGCCGATGGCCGAGGGCATCGAGTTGTTGAACGAGATCCAGAACGTCTACCTGGACGATTCAGTCACTATTGCCTGATCGCCTGATCGCCTGATCGCCTGATCGCAGCGATCAAATGACAACGTCTGGACGCGTCGGCGTCTTCTTGTGGTCCATCACTGGCCCATCACTGGCCCATCACTGGTCCATCACTGGTCAGTACATGGTGGGTTCGAACAAGTTTCCGGATCAGCCGAAGCGTTCGCGAAGACGGGCCTCGGCCCATGTCCACCAGACGTTCCAAGAGTGATCGCGTTCCACCCGGGCTCTGCCTGCTGCCGCGATCGATGCTCGGCGGCCGGGATCCGCGAGGATGCCAGAGACAAGTGCCGGTAGTTCCTCGATCCCTTTGAACGCGAGCGCCTCGGTTCCGACCTCGAAGGCGGTGTGCAGCGCGGGTTCGTCATCGGAGATTAAGACGCCGCCCGCCGCGGGGATGTCGAAGGCCCGCATGTTGAGCATGTCGGGAGCGGCGAAGGATCCGACGTTCAAGGAGACTGAAGCGGCGCGGAATGCCGCCGATTGCCGATTTCCCGATTCCACCCAGCCGTGCCAGCACTTGGCGGCGGCGGTTCTGGCGAGAGGGGTTTTCCATTGCGCGTCGCCGTGAACGCGGACATTGAAACCGCAATCTGCGAGGTGAATTGCCGCCGCGATTCGTCGTCGCCGAGTTGCCTCGTACGCAAGGATGAGATCGAGGGGGAACTCTGAGGAGCAGGAAAGGCCAGCTTCTCCAAGGAGATCCTCGACGACTTGCTCGGGTCGGGCGACCCAGCGGTCCGCGAGTTCGCCGATGCGACGCTCGACGCTTTCGGGCAGGCGCGAATCGAGGTGGATTCTCGGAAGATTCCCGACGATGCAGACGTCACAGGGTGCCGCGGCTTCACGCTCTAGAGCGGCGATGTCCGGAACTTCAGTCGCCAGTCGGCGGATCAACGGCTCGATGCCGAGATCCCGGAAGGGGCCGGCGAAATGCTCGCCCGCGACGATCACCAATTCGCGATCGCTCCAGGGAAACGTCTGAATGGGAATCAGCCGCGGACTTGAACTGACCAGCACGATCGAAGGAAAGTCCGTTCGCCAGGGGCAGAGCATCGAACCGGGCCGGAGGAAGCTGAGAAACATGTCCGGATCTGCATCGAGCACGTATCGGGCATCATCCGCCTCCACGAAAGGATCTCGCTGCTGGTCCGAGATTCTGATCCGTGGGTCATGTCCCGCGCTTTTCGCAGCGTGCCCGATCGCTTTCGCCAGATGACGGAGTGCCGTGGAATTCGCATCGACGACGCTTCCGATTCGAAGCGGTCCGGGGGCGAGTCGCGGTTGACCAGGGGCACGTTGCCGAGTCTTTGCATTCGCCGCCACCGCTTCTTGAAATGCGAGGTCGGCGGCGATACCGAGATTCTGAATTCGTTCACGGATCGCCATAAAACGGGGAGAGTGCTCACCGGGGAGGATCGCCACCCCGAGGGCGATGTTCCGGACCGGGTCGATCGCATCCGGAACGGCCTCGCGAACTGCCAAGTCGAGGTCTTCGCCTACCGCGAAGCGGACGTTCGGATCGATGATCGCATTCGACCAGTCGTGCATCTGGAAGGAGCGGCGAAGTCTGGCGAGATCCGGCTCTACGACCACGACGATCGTCTTCATCTTCTCGTTCGCCATGCTCTGACGGACCAGTTCGATGACCTGCCCCGTCCCGCAGCCGAGCACGAAGATCGCGTACGGGCGCGGCCCCGATCTGGGGAGAGCTAACGGCTGGGGTAGCGGCGGATCGAAGAATGGCTCGAAGACCCAAGCGGCATCTTGAACAAGGGCATCAAGCTGGCGAGCAAGTTTTTCCCGGTGTCGGCGAAGCGATTTGAGGGAGTTGTTCGTCGGTTCTCGGCCGGGCACATCGAGCATGCCGGAGAGCCTAACTCAAAGCCCGGATCAGACCTCCCCGGGTCACTTGGAATCGGGGTGGTTCTTTGTCCCGGCGTTGAGAAGTCGTTCGCCTTCGTCGGCGGTCATTGAGCCTTCCGCCACGTAGGCCGCAACTTCTTGGCGGGTTCGTTCCTGGGTCCGGCCGACGAGGATTTGCTTGGCGATGCCCGCCAAGATGGCGGTCACCGTGATGATCGCACCGGCGGTGAAGACGATCAGGACCACCATGCTGTCCGACTCGACGAGCGCTGCCCATGTTCCACCGGGTTCAGGGGCGTCTTGAGCGACTTGAGCGAGCAGGAGAAGGTTCATCAGAGTGTGGTTCCAAAGGGGACAGCCGGAGCGAACGACCGAACCTTGTTCGGAACCCGTGGTATCCGATTTCACCGATCAAGTGGACCGCCGGGCCGTTGATCTTGGGCGAGTCAGCTCCGGGCGAGTCGAACGGAGGCGTCACGGCTTCGGCTCTTCAGTCGTTCCCGTTCCGCCTCAAGATCACGACGGGCCTGAGCATCTTCGGCGAAGTCCTCGCCGAACCGGACGAGTCGCAGACTGTTCAGAATCACGAAGAGGTAGGCAACCGCCTGATAGAAGGGGGTCAGCCAGATGTTGATGTTGCCGGTCGCCGCGAGGGCGAGTCCGACCACCGCCAGTAGAAGGCTCACGGCGATGTTCTGCGTGATGATGCCCTTGGTCCGACGAGCGATCTCCAGCAGGAATGGGACATGTCGGAGGTCATCATGCATCAGTGCCACGCCGGCTGAGTTGGTTGCGATATCAGAGCCGGAGAGGCCCATCGCGACGCCAACATCGGCCGTGGCGAGGATCGGTCCATCGTTGATGCCGTCACCGACCACCAGGGTTCGATGGCCGTTGGCGATGAGGTTCTTCAGTTCGGCGTGCTTCTCTTCCGGGAGGCATTCCGCCTCGACGGAGTCGACACCCACCGACTGGCCGACTCGCTTTGCGACGTCCAATCGGTCGCCGGTGAAGATGCAGATCCGGCGGACGCCCAGTCTGCGGAGATGTTGGACGACTTCGCTGGCATTGCGACGAAGTTTGTCCTCGAGACCGACGGCTCCGAGATATCGGTCGCCCAGCATCACATGAACGCTGGACATTCCGGCGATTTTCTCTTCGACTTCCGTGACCTGATCCGCGATGCCCGGCGAGAGTTCACGAAGCCAGGCGCCTCGGCCGGCCGAGATCACACCGTCTTCGCGTGTGGCGCGAACGCCGCGCCCGTGCACTTCGATGTAATCGGTGATCGGTGCGGCGGTGATCTTCGCTTTCTTCGCGGTGTCGAGGATGGAGCGTGCGAGCGGGTGGTTCGAACTCTGTTCGGCATCCGCCGCGGCCTGGAGGAGCGTCGCACCATCGACGCCTTCTACCGGGGCGAGACGACTGACCGCGAATTGACCGGTGGTCAGGGTTCCGGTCTTGTCCATCACCACGGTGTCCACGACGGCGGCGTTCTCGAGGGTTCGAGTCTGCTTGATCATGATGCCGAGCCTCGCCGCACTGGCGAAGGCGGCGACCATCGCGGTCGGATAGGCAATGAGCAGGGCGCCCGGACAGGTCACCACCAGCACGGTGATAGCGCGGATTGCTGCTTCATCGCGATCCGGACTTCGAACCGTGAAGAACCAGACCAGTGCCGAGACCATGATGACGACCGGCACGTAGAACCCGGCCAGCCGTTCAATGATGTCCTGGCGATCGCTCCGCGCGCTCTCCGCCTCACGGATCAGGGACTCGACCTTGCCGATCGTGGTTTGATCGGCGACCGCGGTCACCGTGACGTCGATCTGTCCGGTGAGGTTGGTGGTGCCGGCATAGACGTCGATTCCCGGCATCGCTTCGATCGGAACCGCTTCGCCGGTGAGTGATGCCTGATTGATCGAGCTCGAGCCGGTCACCACGCAGCCGTCGACCGGGAGATTCTCGCCGGGACGGATTCGGACGATGTCCCCGACCTTGAGGTCGGCGAGTTTGACTTCGGATTCGACGCCGTTCTCGTCGAGCCGTCGAGCGGCATCCGGCGTGAGTTCGACGAGTTCGCGGATCGCCCGCTGGGCACCCCACGCGGTCCGGCTTAGAACGAGCTTGGAAAGCCATAGGAAGAGCGCGAGAAAGCCGGCGGTCCGGAGATCGTTGACGGCGATCGCGGCGATGACTGCGAGGGTCGCCAAGGCGTCACTTGAAGGCTCGCCGCGTTTCATTTCCCGAATGGCTCCCTTGAGCAGCGGGATCAGAAGCAAGATGGCCCCGATCGCGGCCGGGATGTCAGCGACGGCCGAGCTGGCGCCCAAGAGATGTGCCACGGCACTGACCAGCAACAGGGTGCCGCCGAGGAGGGCGACGAAGAGCTGGCGTTCAAGCCGACGTCCGCCGAGATCACTGGCTTCGTTCTGAGTTTGGGGGGAGAGGGCCGGCGTTGGCGCGGTCATCTGGCTCATTCGAATCTCCGGGGCCATGGAAGGCGGATCGGCGTCGCAGATAGACAGGTTGAAATGGACCGACAAACGGTTAGAGAGCCTATTGAAACGCGTGAACAGTGTATCCGGGTTCTCCCCTACGTTCGAGATACCGATTCGGTTCACCCAGACTCGTGGTCGTTGGCGAGCCTCCGTAAACCTCCTGTCGTAGACTTCGGATTATGAAGAACGAGCATGTCGTCATCGCAGGGGACGGTCAGATGGGCCTGGCGATGGCGGCAGCCGCGGTCGAAGCCGGAGCTGGCCGGGTTCAGGTCTGGGGCCCGTTCGAGTCCTCGGTGAGCGAACTTCGGAGAACCCGCGAGAGCCCACGGCTTCCGGGGTGGCCGATTCCCGAACCCATCGAACTGGAATTTGATCCTTCGGCGTTCGCAGAGGGGACAGTACTGGTCAATGCGATCCCCACGCAATTCATGCGATCCGTCTGGGGCCGGATCGCCTCCTGCGTACCGGCCGGCGCTTTGGTGGTATCCACGGCCAAGGGGCTCGAGATCGGGAGCGGAGCTCGTCCAAGCGAGATTCTCGCCGCATCGCTCGACGATCCTCGGATCTGTGCGCTCAGTGGACCGACCATCGCCGCCGAGTTGATCCGAAGACTCCCGGCGTTGATGGTGGCGGCATCGCCATCGAGCGAGGCGACGGCCCGAACGCATCAGGCATTCGGCACGGGGTGGCTTCGAATCTACGAGAGCGATGACCTCGTTGGCGTGGAACTCGCGGGTGCGGTCAAGAACGTGATTGCGCTGGCCGCCGGATTTTGCGACGGCCTCGAACTCGGATCAAACGCCAAGAGTGCCTTGCTCGCGCGGGGGCTCGTCGAGATGACTCGATTCGGTCTGGCCCTCGGCGCTCGATCCGATACTTTTTTCGGGGTCGCCGGAGTCGGTGACCTTGCCACCACCTGTTTCAGTCCAGAGGGGCGGAATCGGTCATGCGGCGAGGCGATCGCTCGCGGTGCGACGCTCGCTGATTATCTCGAGGAACAGCATTGCGTTGTTGAAGGGGTACCGACCGTCGAGAGCGTTCGACGCGCTGCAGCCGAATTGGGGCTTGAAATGCCGATCACCGAGATGGTTGGTCGGATCCTCTTCGACGATCTGGATCCTCGTTTGGCGATCAAGCAACTGATGGCCAGACCCTCGTCCGCCGAAGGGCTTCGCGAGGTCTGAGCATCACTCGTCGTCTTCAAATCCTCGCTCGAAGAGCTCCGCAATCGATGCCAGGGCAGCCGCGGCATCGTCGCCTTCCGCGGTGATCTCAAGCACCGTGCCGGCGGTTCCCGCGAGCATCAGCAACTGCATGATCGACTTCCCATCGACGGTGTCCTTGGCATCCATCCGTCGGACGCCGATCGACGATGTGAACGTCCCCGCACACTCTGCGAGGAGCATGGCGGGTCGGGCGTGAAGCCCGAGGCGGTTCGAGATGGTCACCTTCCGGCTAGGCATCGGATTGGGTTCGGACTCAGGTCAACCGACGGACTGACCGGCGTCCGCTTCCTCCAGAAGGGTGATGATCTCCTCGACGTCCCCGGCCTGGCGAAGGAAGCGTCGAAACTGGTCCTTGCTGAGATTTCCGAAGATCGCCTCCATGGCGTCGATGTGCTCTTCGGGTCGTTCTTCGGGGCTGATGAGGAGGAAGATCGAGTGGACAGGCTGCTTGTCGAGCGCGTTGAAGTCGACGCCCGCCTCGCTGATGCCGATGGCGACCGTGAGTCGCTCGAGGCCCGCCGCCTTGACGTGGGGGACGGCGACACCATGGCCGAATCCGGTCGAGCCCTTCCGTTCCCGCTTGAGTGCCTCCTTGAGATAGGTATCTCGTTGATCCGCAGCGATGGCGTCGGATGCGACGAGCGCATCGAGGAGTTCCCCGAGGACCTCGTCGCGTTTGGAGGATTCGAGGGAAGTGATGATGGCCTTTTCGACCACGATTTCGCGAAGCTTCATGTCTGGTTCCGGGGCTTAAAGGACTACTTGTGACTCTGGATCTTTTCTTTCCAGTCGTGGAGTTGTCTGACGACTTTGTCCACGGCCTGGTCGATTCCTGCGTAGAGGTCTGTGTTTGAGGACTTTCCGATGATCGTCGGGTGATGGGGCACATCGACCTTGGCCTCGACTTCAAAGTCCAGATGCACCTTGTCGAGAACGAGCTCGATCGCTTGGACGTGGTCTCGGAATTTCTCGAGGTGATCGCATCTCTTGATGGCGTATTGTTCGATCGGCGGGGTAAGTGCCACGTGCCGCCCGGTCACGATGATCTGCATGGTCAGGACTCCTTGGTTTCTTCTGGATCCGAATGGCCGTCCGGGGTTTCTGGTTGCTGAAGAATACGGCCCTCGTCACTTTCGAGCGAGATACCTTTCGGATCCCGGTCTGGGAGGGCTTCATGCGGGGGGACCAAGACGCCGCCGGAGATCGTGAAGCGGAGGGCCTCATCGATCGAGATCGGCAGTTCATGGACCTCGTCTCGGGGAACCGTGATGGTGTATCCAGTGAAGGGTGTGGGTGAACTCGGGATGAAAATGGTCAACGCATCTCCGGATTCGTGCTCGATGCTTCGCATCGTTCCTCCGGTGACAAGCCCGACGGCCCAGATTCCCCTTCTTGGATACTCGACCACAACGACCCGATTGAACTTGATCGGCTTGTCGTCGGAGAAGAGGAAGTCGACCACTTGCTTCACGTACGGATAGATCTGTTTGAAGATCGGAACGCTGGTGATCACCCGTTCGAACTGTCTCTGAACCCGCCGGCCGAGGAAGCCGCCGAGGAGTCGTCCAGCAAAGTACACGCTCAACACCGCCACGAGGATGCCGATCCAGTCGAGACCCAGCGCGTGACGATTCCACCACTCGGACACTTCGGTCCGGGTGAGTTCGCGCTGGACGACGATGCGGTCGTCCGATCCCGTCTTGCTGGCTCGTTGTTGAGCGACTTCGGCGTCGATCTGCGCCTCGGTGGGGAGGAACTCACGTCCCAGCAGGGGCCAGTGTTCCGCTCCTTCGGCGACGCCGGCTCGAATGCCCGCATTGATCGGCTGGGCGATCGCGGAATCGACGAACTGGTAGGCCTTCACCAAGATCCACAGGGTGAGCACTGAAGGCAGAAGGACGCCTAGACCTCTTCCGAAGAAGCGTTTGAAGTCGGCGGCGAATGTTCTGGGTTTGTTGTCGGCCATGGGTGCTGGTCTAACTCATTCTAAACCTTCATCGGTGCGGCGTGGAATCCGTTTGAAAGGCAATCAGCGTTCATTCACGGTTCCGCGAAGTGCTTCAAGCCGTACCGCGATCACCAGGCGTTGATCACGACGCCGGATCTCCAGTTGGACTGTCTCACCAATCTTCCGGCCAGCGATGGCCAGCATGAGTTCCCCCAGGGCCCGGACCGGCTTCTCGTCGACTTGGGTGATCACGTCACCGCGGCGCAACCCCGCTCGTCGGGCGTTACGGCCGATTATCTGCTCGACCTGCACACCGTCTCCCGCTTCGATGCCGCTGATTCCGATCGAGGCATCGCCGTAATCCACGCGGTCATCGATCGATCCTCGATCGAGCACCCAAGATTTCCACCGTTGGTTCACTTGATCGACCGGCAGTCCGAAGACCTGTTCGAAGGCCTTCCCGCCTCCTGGATCCTGATCGAACGTCGCCACATAGGCCTCATACCACTCCTCGAGGAGCCCGAGCGCCGCGAGAAACTCGAACATCGATCGCACTTGCGGGTAGAACCGAGCGTTTCCAGCGAGAAATTGATCGGGTTCTAGTTGGAAGAGCTTGTCCCACGAGAGGGCGATGCCTGCCTGGACCTGTCGTCTCGCGATGTTGTGTCGCATGTTCGGGACGAATTTGATCGTCCCGTCATCGTTCCAGACGTATTCCTCGTAGAGGCTCGCGAGCCCTTCCTGCACCCACATCGGGTGGCGTTGGCCACGGAGGTCCATGTCGGCCCAGTGCATTCGGTGTGCGAACTCGTGACGCAGACTCTCGCCGATGTCCCGCGTGACCAGCAATCGCGTGCCATGGAGGTAGACGCCTGGCGTTCGTGCCGGATCTGCAACATCAAGGACGCGTTGGAACACCTCCTTGACATGGTTTTTCGAAGGAACCACGACGAAGCACCAGTCGAGCGGGGGTGACTTGAAGAGGGTCTTGGTCAACTGGTCCGCCTGGCGACCGATGATCTGCTTCATGTCGGCATGCGCCTTCGCATCGAGGCCGGTCGCAAAATGGAGGCGGTGTTGGGTATCGGTCTCGTAGTGGTAGTCGTCGCCGTACCGGCGCTGCCAGGCTTCGAACTGACGATTGGCGGTGCCGCGATCGATCCGGCGGTTCGCTTCGAGAATCGACGTGAACGTCTCGTGGTTTCTCATCGATGCGAGATCGGGGTCTCGTCGCATGGCGGCAAAGTCTCGAAATCCATGCTCGACCGCCTCGAGCAGTGCCGCGGCGGATGCCTCCCGACGTCCGAGGAGCGCGAGCCCGCACGCTCGGTTGTAGAGCATGTGAGGCGTCCCGGGCCAGTTCTGCAGGTACAGCGAGACGAGTTCGAGGGCCTCTTCATGATTCCCGCTTCCGAAGGTGCGGACGATCCGTCGTTCGAGGGCGGCGGCATCGTCGTCGCTCTGGAACGCCGAGGCAGGGCGGCCGCCCAATCCGGTGGCCAGCACCAGCAGCGACAGCATGAGCCACCGACGGAGGGTCGATCGATCGAGTCGAGCGTTGGCGGCATGTGGAAAGGGCGGAAGCGGCATTGGTTCGATGCTAGCACGGAAGTGACCATTCACCGCCACCGTCTCCTGCTCCGGACGAAATCGAGATTTCGACTTCGATTTTTCGACGGTGGGAGGCATCATGAGTCGGTATCCGGCAGAGGTCGCCTTCGGTTCCATCAAGAATCCGTCGTCGTCGAGCCATGCTCGGTCAGTACCCGCCCGTCGGCAATTCTGATCCGACCCTCCGCGAGCGCTCGAATGGCCTCGGGCATCGCTTGACACTCCGCTGCGAAGACTCGAGCGGCGAGGCTCGCGGTCGTGTCGTCGGGTTCGACGCCGCAACGCCGCTGCAGAATCATGGCGCCATGATCGTAGATTTCATCCACGGCATGCACGGTGCAGCCGCTCTCGGTATCGCCCTGTGCCAGTACGGCGGCGTGAACGCGATCGCCGTACATGCCCGGGCCACCGTGCTTTGGAAGGAGCGAGGGGTGGATGTTCACCACCCGATCGCTCCATCGAGGAGCGACTCGGAAGTGTCGTAGATAGCCGCAGAGGCACACCAGTTCGACCCCGGCACGTTCGAGAATCTGGTCGACTCGTTCGGAGGTCGTCGTATCCGGCGACACTGGAACGACTTCGACCTGGAGTCCGGCATCGCGGCAGCGAGCGACCCCCGCGACGTCCTCTCGATGAGCCACGACCACTTCGATCGATGCCGGAACCTCGCCACGTTCGATCGCCGCGTGCAGATTGAGCACTGTGCGGCCACCTCCCGAGATCAGGCACCCGAGTCGGCGAAGACCGACCCTGCTCAATTCGAGTCTCCCTGCGTGGGTGGCGCGTCAAACGGAATGGCCCTGCCGGCGGCGTTCACGGACACCATGGTCAGGCAGGCTTCCGTGACCTTCACCAGATCGCCAGTGGCGAATCGTTCCGCTTCGACGAGGACTTCGACCGACACCGATGAGGTTCCGGTGCCCACGGTCCGGGTCTGGAAGGAGACGACGTCACCGGTGAAGACCGGGGCGAGGAACTGCACGCCATCCATCGAGGCGGTGACCCATCGATGAAGGCCATGACGCCTGGCTTCGAGATAGCCCGCCTGGTCGATGCTGCTGAGGATCACGCCTCCAAAGATCGTTCCCTGATGATTGGTGTCCGCGGGCATCATCAAAGACCGCAGGGCGGTGCGAAATCCGTCGGGGTCGGGATGGTTCATGGGGGGCCATCTTCACCGGATTCGAAGGTGCCCGCAAACGACGGGTCGGTGCGGCGACATGCCTCCAGTAGGTCGATCCACCGCCGGAGCGTGGCCACGTCCCCGGGAATTGGTTCGCCGGTCACTTTGAACCAGCTCGGGCGGAGAGATCTCGTGATGGCGACTCGCCAGGCGATCTCCGAGGCCCACCGCCGCCGGTTCGCATCTTTGGACACGTCGTCCGGAAGGTCCGGTTGCGAGGCCAGATGCCGTGCGGCCGCCGGATCTCCGGCGAGAAGTCCGAGCAGGACGGCGTCCGGATCGAGCCGTCCATCCGAGAGGCGGCAGGTCCGCGAGGCGTAGGCTGACGGGTCGACATCCACGAGGGGCCAGTGACCAAGCGCCCGAAGCGCCAATCGAGCGGTCCTTCGAACGTCGACGTCTGGCTCGTCGAGCGTCGCGGATCGTCGGATGGACGCCAGCGTCTCTTGGTCAATATCGACTTCGGGCTCAAGGGCATCGAGCGTGGCGATCAGGATGGCCCCTCGACGTTGATTTGGGTTTTCAATGGACAACCAGCGATTCACCAGGCGCCGACGCGCGGTGTCCGACAAGCCACGATTCGCGATGAGTGCGAGACCATGCACCGCGCCATCGGCGTTCGCGGGTCCATCGGCCAAGAGATTGAGCAGGGTCGCATCGTCGGGCGGATCAAGTTCGAGCAGTCGACCGGCCGCGATGATGCGACGGTCGAGATCGAGTTCGGTGTCGGCCAAGACACGTCGGTTGATCTGGCGGGTCCTGAGGTCATCCTGGAGGGCGATCGCGATGCGGGCAGCGCCTTCTCCGTTGGCGGCCCTCTGCTCGAGGGTGGACGCGAGGTGAACCCCGGTTCGAGCAGCGAGAAACCAGCTCGGCGAGCGATCGGCCGCGTCACTCTGGTCGAGATCGCCGGCCAGAATCATCTGCATCGCGGTCGTCTCGCTTTCAATCGATTTCGGCGACCGACCCCTCACCCCGAGCGCGAGATCGATCGATTCGATCGCTGACTGAGGGAGCTCATCCGCTCGCGTCGATCGCCATTGCTCGACAGCCTGTAGCCACGAGACCTGGTCGGCGGCGAGAATCTGGTCCAGCAGTCGATCGGTCTGCGGATCCTGGTCGCGGTGGTCATGCCGCATCACGGCGATCAACGCCGGGCTCCAGTTGGAGAGTGCGGCGGGGTGTCGCCGCCAGGCTTCGGTGAACCAGACCAACGTCGGCTCCGGATCATTCTGACTCGCGGCGGCGAGGGCGAAGGCGACCGCCGCGACCGTGTCGGTCGGTCGCCAGTCGCGTTCGAGGAATGCGCGGGCAGCATCGGCCCGCGCCTCGGACGTCGCGACGCGGAACGCAAACTCGATCCGGCGTCGAAGAGCGGGGTCACTTTGGGCGGAGATCGAAGGCCATGCGGCGAGTCGGGCGGAGGCATCATCGGAAGCGATCGCGGCGATGAGCGCGTTCTCCCGGTCGCGGGCAGCGAGGGTGGATCGCCACACGAGGGCAATGGCGATCCCCGCGACCAGCACGCCGGCGACGGAGGCCGCTCGCCTCATCGTCCGACGGATTCCGAGGTCGCTCGAGCGGGCGTCGACTTCTTGGACGAGGTCTTCGCGATCTTTTTGGTGATCTTCTCCACGGGTTTCTTCGCCGGTTTCTTCTCGACCTTCTTGCTGGTTTTCTTCGCGGGTTTCTTCGCGGTTGAGGCCTCTTTCTTCGCCGGGGTTTTCGCAGCCGAGGTCTTCTTGCGGGTCTTGCCGTCGGGAGGCACCGGTCGTTCCGTGGAGTCGGCGGTCGTCGAGGATTTTTCGGTGCGAAGTCTTCGTTTCGGTCGGTTTGGCGGCGCTGAGTGCTTCAGGACGGTTCGGAGCCAGCGGCCGGTATGGCTCGCATCGTTCATGGCGACTTCTTCGGGTGTTCCGGTGGCGATGATCTCGCCCCCGCGGTCGCCACCCTCGGGTCCGAGATCGATGATCCAGTCGCTGCACTTGATCACTTCGAGGTTGTGTTCGATGATCACAAGCGAGTTTCCTGCGTCGGCGAGTCGCTGAAGCACGGTCAACAGCTTCCGGATGTCGTCGAAGTGGAGCCCAGTGGTCGGTTCATCGAGGATGTAGAGGGTATGTCCGGTCGGACGGCTGCCGAGTTCGCTGGCGAGTTTGACGCGTTGTGCCTCGCCGCCGGAGAGAGTCGTGCTCGCCTGTCCGAGTTGCATGTAGTCGAGGCCGACGTCGTGGACGCAGGTGAGCATTCGGTGGATCTTCGGATGGGCCTCGAAGAAATCGACCGCCTCTTCGACGGTGAGATCGAGCACGTCGGCGATGTTGCGTCCGCGATACCGCACCTCGAGCGTCTCGCGGTTGTACCGGCGGCCCTTGCAAGTCTCGCATTCCACAAAGACATCGGGAAGGAAGTGCATTTCGATCCTGCGGACTCCCTGTCCCTGGCAGGCTTCGCAACGACCGCCCTTGACGTTGAAACTGAATCGTCCTGGCTGGTAGCCACGGATCTTCGCTTCGGTGGTCATGCAGAAGAGCTTGCGGATCTGGTCGAAGATGCCGGTGTACGTCGCAGGATTTGAGCGGGGGGTCCGACCAATCGGCGATTGATCGACGTCGACCACGCGATCGATTCGCTGGAGTCCGTTGATTCTCTGGTGCGGGCCGGGCACGACCTTGGTACCGACCACCGTCCGAAGGGCGGCTTTGAGCAGGACCTCGTTGACCAGCGAGCTCTTTCCACTCCCCGAGACGCCAGTCACACAGATGATCCCGCCGAGGGGAATGGTCGCGTCGACCGCCTTGAGATTATTCGCCGCGGCGCCCTTGATGATCACCGAGTTCTTCGGATCAAGCGGGCGTCGAGTCGCGGGTACCTCGATGCGTCTTCGGCCTGAGAGGTACATGCCGGTAAGCGAGTCTTCGGTGGCTTCGACTTCCGCCGGCGTTCCCTGTGCGACCACTCGGCCGCCGTGCTGACCCGGGCCGGGGCCGATGTCGATGACGTGATCGGCCTGCCGAATCACATCTTCGTCGTGTTCGACCACAAGCACGGTGTTGCCGATGTTGGTGAGATGGCGAAGCGTCGCGATAAGCCGATCGTTGTCTCTCTGGTGCAGGCCGATGGTCGGCTCGTCAAGCACGTAGCAGACGCCGACCAGTCCGGATCCGACCTGCGTGGCAAGGCGGATTCGCTGCGCCTCGCCGCCGGAGAGGGTTCCACTCCCTCGATCGAGCGTGAGATAATCAAGGCCGACCGATCGAAGGAAGCCCAGTCGGGACCGGACCTCGCGGAGAATCGGCGTCGCGATCGCTTCGCCCTCGGCGTTGAGCTTGAGATCATCGAAGAATTCGAGCGCCCGTTCGATCGTGAGGTTGGTCACCTCCGTGATGTCGAGCGTCTCCCTGGCGCCATCGATCTTGACGCCTCGGGCCGCGGGTTGGAGGCGACCGCCCCCGCAGTCCGGGCACTTGGAAGCGGTCATGTAGCCGTGCATCCGCTCTCGAACGAACTGACTTTCGCTGGTCTCGTATCGCCGCCGCAGGTTGGGGAGCACGCCCTCGAAGGCGAATCCGACGGCCTTGGCGTCCTCGTCGGAGACACCGTGAAGGAACTGGTGGAAGACCTTCTTCGGCATGGTGGAGACGGCAGCCTTCGGATCCACGTCGAAGGCCTCGACGAATTTCCGAATCAGTCGTCCGTAATAGATGTTCATCCGGCGGCCGTTCTTCCGCCAGGGCTCGATGGCCCCTTCCTTGAGCGACCGGGTCCGGTCCGGCACCACGAGTTCTTGGTCGAATTCGTTGACCGTTCCCAAGCCCGCACAGGCGGGGCATGCTCCGTGGGGTGAGTTGAAGGAGAAGAGCCGAGGGGCGAGTTCCTCGATCGAGCAGTCGGGATGGTCGGAGCAGGCGAAATGCTCGCTGAACCGATGCTCGGACCACCCGCCTTCGGATTCGACGAGCATGAGCAGAGCGCCCGAACCGATCTTGAAGGACGCCTCGACGCTCTCGGCGAGCCGCTGACGTCCTTCCGGTTCGATCTTGACGCGATCCACCACGGCCTCGATGTCGTGCATCTCGTATCGGGCCAGGCCGAGGGGGTTCTCGCCTTCCTCCTTGAGCACCTCTCGGAGGTCGACGATCTCGCCGTTGACCCTGGCTCGAACGAATCCCTGCTTCTGGAGCCCTTCGGCAATCTCGCGATGAAAGCCCTTTCGCCCCCGGATTACTGAGCCGCAGATCATCGCTCGCGAGCCTGTCCATCGATCCAGCAGCATCTCCACGATCTGGCTCGGGCTCGTCGCGGTGATCGCCTGACCACAGACTGTCTTGTCGTCATTTCGATGCCAGCAGGTCGGTCGACCGGCACGGGCATAGAGCAATCGAAGGTAGTCGTAGATTTCGGTGGTGGTGGCAACCGTCGATCGAGGGGTGTGTCCGCCACCACGTTGTTGGATCGCGATGGTGGGGGGAAGGCCGTCGATCGACTCCAGGTCGGGTTTCCTCATCTGATCGAGAAACTGCCTCGCGTATGCGGAGAGCGACTCCATATACTTCCGCTGGCCTTCCGCAAAGATCGTGTCGAAGGCGAGGGAACTCTTCCCTGAACCGGAGACTCCGGTCATCACCACCAACTGATCCCGAGGAATTCGGAGATCGAGGTTCTTGAGATTGTGCTCTCGGGCGCCGCGAATCTGAATGAAGCCGGAGGGTGGGGATGTTGGAACTGGCATGGCGCTCAGGAGTGTACGGGTGCCGGGCAACGGCTCCGTGGGGAGTGGGGTCCTCGGTCCGGAAACCTCTCAGATTTCGAAAGTCGAGCCATCTTCGACGCGGGTATTGATGAAGATTGCAGAAATATGGAAATCAAGAGGCACAAACGTTAGAAATAGACGAATAGTAGATCACGACAGGCTTGACGGGGGTGGAACAAAAGTTTCCCGGAGATTGCTTGCATGGCCCGATTGGTGACAAATCCGAAGTTACGCGGTACGACGACGTCGAAGGTCTCGTCGGAGAAGACCTGGATTCGGGTCGACTCCCTACGGGTCCTCAAGAAGGCCTCTTCAGGACTTCGACTTCGAGGTACGGCCGTGACGCCTCGAGCCTCTCGAAACTGACCGCACATTCCAGCCCGAAGCCTTCCGATGCCGCCAAGACCGCGGCGTTTCTTATTTTTTGGGAGATCCGTCTCTTTAAACCGGGTCGACGGGAGTTTTACTTCGACTTCTTGTTCCGACTCTGCCGGCCCCGGGTCTTGCCCGCGTTGGAGCCGGCCTTGCCCGCCGCCGATCGAGGCGCTCCTGCTTCTTCGAGGCTGAGTTCGCCTCCCTCTGGTAGCGCCTTGAGCCGATCCACCCGATCTCGCAGATCGGCGGCCTTTTCGAACTCCAGTTTCTCCGCGGCTTCCAACATCGCCGCTTCCAAGATCGAGACGAGTTCATCTCGACCGTAGGTCTCTTCCGAGGCATCCCCAACCGCCTTTCGTGCCGTCCGCGCGGCGGCGAGCTCACGTTCCAGGCCTCGGCGAATGGCCTTCTGGATTGTGACCGGCGTGATCCCATGCTCTTTGTTGTGAGCGAGTTGCTTCTCCCGGCGTCGGTCCACCTCGTCGATGGCATCCCGCATCTGCGGTGTGACGGTGTCGGCGAACATGATCGCCTCCGAATTTGCGTTTCGAGCAGCGCGACCCATGGTCTGGATCAGGCTCGAAGTCGAACGCAGAAACCCCTGCTTGTCAGCGTCGAGAATGCAGACCAACGACACCTCGGGGAGGTCGAGCCCTTCGCGAAGGAGGTTTACGCCGACCAGCACGTCAAAGGTGCCCTCCCGAAGTTCCGCGAGGATCTCCAGTCGTTCCAGGGTGTCGATCTCCGAGTGCAGATAGCGGACGCGGACCCCCTGTCGATCGAGCCAGTCGGTCAGTTCCTCGCAGAGCCGCTTGGTCAACGCGGTCACGAGGACCCGCTCCTTCCGCTCGGCTCGGACCCGGCAGAGTTCGAGCAGGTCCTGGACCTGGCCCCGCGCGGGACGGATCTCGATTGGCGGATCGACGAGTCCGGTGGGGCGGATCACCTGCTCCACGACCACGCCTTCGGTCTCCTTCAGTTCGAATTCGCTGGGCGTGGCAGAGACATAAACCGTCTGCGGCGCGAGTTCCTCGAACTCCTCGAACTTGAGGGGTCGGTTGTCCATGGCGCTCGGAAGCCGGAACCCGTGGTCCACCAAGGTCTGTTTTCTGGCTCGGTCACCGAAGTACATGCCGCGGATCTGCGGGAGCGTCACATGGCTTTCATCAATAAGTACCAACCAGTCCTCGGTGTCATCGCCACCCTCGCCGATCGTGGAACCGGCGAATCCGTGGCGGAAGTAGTCGAGCAGGCAGAACGAACGGACGCCGGGCAGGCGGCCGTCGAAGTGACGGGCGTAGTTCTCGACCCCCGAGCAGTAGCCGACCTCCTCGATCATCTCGAGGTCATATCGCGTCCGGCCCAGAAGACGCTGTGCCTCCAGAAGCTTGCCCTCTCCCTTGAGCGATTCGACCCGTTCGGTGAGTTCCTCGCGGATCGAGGCGAGGGCCGCCGCCTTGTGGTCCTCGGGCATGACGTAGTGCACCGCAGGGAATACGAAGACACGATCCTCCTCCGCCAACTGCTCGCCGGTGAGGGGATCGAAGAGCTGGAGTGAATCGACATCCTCGCCGAAGAGATCGATGCGGATCCCGAATTCCTCGTACGCGGGATAAACCTCGATGCAGTCGCCTTTGACTCGGTACTGCCCTCGGACCGGATCTACCTCGTTCCGCACGTATTGCATGTCCGAAAGGGCGAGCAGGAACTTCCGTCGGTCGAGGGAGCGTCCTTTCTCGACCATGACAATCTTCTTCGCGTACTCGCTGGGTGAGCCGAGGCCGTATAGGCAGGACACGCTTGCAACGATGATCACATCGCGTCGGCTGAGCAGGCTGCTCGTCGCGGCGAGCCGCAGGCGATCGAGATCGTCGTTGCGGGCCGCGTCCTTTTCGATGTAGATGTCTCGGGCCGGAATGTACGCCTCCGGCTGGTAGTAGTCGTAGTAGGAGACGAAGTAGGAGACCGCGTTGTCGGGGAAGAGCTCGCGGAGTTCCTCGAACAGTTGGGCGGCCAGCGTCTTGTTGTGGCTCACCACGAGCGTGGGTCGACCGATGCGCTCGATGACGTTGGCCATCGTGAAGGTTTTTCCGGTACCGGTCGCGCCGAGCAGCACTTGTTTCCGACGACCGGATTCGATTCCGGCCACGAGTTGTTCGATCGCCACCGGCTGATCGCCGGTCGGGGAGAACTCACTTTCGATTCGGAAGGGATTGGACACGGCTCGCATGCTAGACCCTCGACGGGTTCATGGTGTCCTAGGGTCGGTGGTATCCGGAGAGAGTCGACCGCTGCGGACGGTGGTTCAGCCGCCGCGGCCGCTGGCGAGAAGCGCCCGCGGGGATCGTCGTCGCAAGGACATGCTGGCGGGGATCGACGCGAGCAGCGCCGCCATTAGGACGGCGAAGCTCCCGATGAGCGTCGGCAACACTGGAATCGCCAGGGCCAGTTGGAGCCCTGCCAGATCGTGATAAAGCCCGACTCCCATCCAGGCAAGGTGGACGCCGAGTGCGATGCCGACCACGATCGCGGCCAGTGCCGCCGCGGTGATTTCCGCCAGAACCAGCCGTGGAGCGACGTTCGGACCGCCACCCACCGACCGGATCACTCCGAACTCGAAGCCTCTGGCGGTGATTCCCGCCGCAACCACGTTGCCAACGCCGAGGCAGGCGAGAAGAAGGGCCGCGATCGCGACGGAGGCCGTCACGGTTAGGATCCGACCGCCGATGTCCTCGACGAGCAGCTTGATGTTGCGACCACTGGCGAAGACGGCGCCCGGGATCTTGTCGCGGAGTTCCTCGGCGAGCAGTTCTTCCGCCGCATCTGCGGCGGCGGGGTCGGCGGGGAGATCGAGATCAATCTGCATGATGAAGGCCTCGCGGGTTCCGTATTTCTCGGCGACCGTGTCGAAGTCCATGAAGACGCAGCTGATGGCGTGTTCCATGTAGACGTTTCGAACCCCGAAGATGCCGGTGGCCATGTCCAGGCCGGCCGCCCCGACCACGCCTACGATCTTGAACGTGCTCTCATCTCCCTCCGCACCGAGGGAAATTGAGTCACCGACGCCGAGGCCGCGAGCGATCAGGAATTCCTTGGCGACCAGTACCGAATCACCCGCTTCGAGCTGTGGAATGGCGGTGCGCGGATCACCTTGGATCCAGTCGAGTCGGTTCAGGGACAGGAACTCGCGTGGATTGAATCCGACGCACACCACGTTGGGTGATGACAGGTCGCCGGTTCCCAGTCGCTGATCGACCGCGACTCGAAGGGGGAGATAGCCGATGGGGCTGGCAAAGGCGACTCCCGGCATCTTGCTGATCAGGTCTTGCTCGACGCTGCCGATGCCCCCGGTCTTCATGACGAATGCGTCGGCGAATCGGACCCGCTCGCGAAAATCGTTGACGATCGCGAGTCCGTTACTCCAAGTGGAGACGAGCACCGAGAGTCCGACCATCAGCGCGCCGGAGGTCAATCCAAGCCGGAACGAGCCACTTCGAAGATTGCCGGTCACCAGGGGTCGAGGAAGTCGCCAGAGCGCGGCCAGGCCCGGGCCGAGAAGGCGGGCGATGATCACGAACACCGGAACGGCTAACAGGAAGTACCCGAGGTGAAGGACCGGAAGCCCGAGGAACGCGTAGAGCGTGAACCGTAGGTCGGGATCCGGAACGGCAAGGAGGCTGAGCTGGAAGCCGATCAATGCCAGGCCGGTGCCCCCGCAGGCGACGATTGCGAAGGTACGAATGGGACGGGCTCGATTGGCCAATGCCTCGAGCGGACTGGTTGACGCAGCCCGCCACGCCGGCCACGCGGCGCCCAGGATTCCGGCGCCGGTGGCCCCGAAGAACGCAAGCCAGATGCCTTCGGACGGAATGGCGAGTCCGCCGGGGAGCAGGGGGCTGAACCACCACGCCAGGATCGCGGCGAGCCCGATGCCCAAGGGCGGGCCGATGATTCCACCCCCGCCTCCGATGACCAGTCCGACGAAGGCCTGGGATCCGGCGAGTTGCGATCGGCTCGCACCGATGCACCGAAGCATGGCCAGTTGTCGAATCTGCTCGCCGATCGCGGTGGTCATTCCGATCGCGACGATGAATGCACACGCGAGGAAGGCAACGATGGTTCCGGTTCGGAAGCCCACGCGGCTCGCCCGAACCTGTCGGTCGTAGCCGGCTCGAGCTCGTTCGGCCGATTCCAGACGGAGTGGGTCTTCGATTCGATCCTTGAACTGTTCGACCCATGCGAGGACGTCGGTACCTTTCGTCAGCACGATCGAGATCACCGCAGCCTCGCCGCGTCGTCCGGTCGCCTCTTCAATCACCGAACGATCGACCTGAACCCGCGGCTTCTGAAGGGCGCCGAGTTCGGGACGATCCCTGATCCCGACCACCGTGAGGTCGATCGTGGGTCCAAAGCGTTCGACGCGGATCACGTCGCCGGTTCCGCACTGGAGCTTTCTTGCGGTCAGTGGATCGAGCAGGATCTCTGAGGGGTCGCTGGGGAAGCGGCCTTCGAGGAGATCGTACTGGTCGAACGCGTCGTTTCCGTCGACGTCGATTCCCCGGGCTTGGACGGTCAATCGAAGTCGACGTCCGTCTTCGTCGCGGCGATCGTCGATCCGGGCGAGCGTGAGACCGCCTTCGATTCTGGCGGCGGCTTCCGCGACCTCGGGCCACGTCCGCACTGTTTCCACGAGACTTGCGTCGAAGGGCGAGCCATACTGGTGCACCACGCGAGCGTCCACCGCACCGATCGCTCTGGAGATCCGATGTTCGATGCTCGCCTGCACCGTGCGCATGCCGGTGGCGACCGCTGCCACCAGCGCGGATGCCAAGGCGACCGCGACCACCAGCAGTGCGGTTCGGACCTTATGCCCGAACAGGACGTGTTGCGCGATGTGCCAGCTCGGCTTCATCCATTCCTTCCGTCTGGAAGTCGTCGGCGACTCTTCCGTCCTGCAGAACGATGACCCGACGGCAGTGGGTCGCCGCGGCAGGCTCATGGGTGACCATCACGATCAGGACGCGCCGAGATGTGCCAAGTTCGTCGAGCAGTCGCCAGAGGCGATCACTCGCCGTGCTGTCCAGGGCGCCGGTCGGTTCATCTGCGAGGAGGACCGGCGGCGCGAAGAGCAACGCTCTCGCGATCGCCACTCGTTGTTGCTCGCCCCCGGAGAGGGCGTCAGGTCGGTGGTTCATTCGATCACCGAGTCCGAGTTCCTCAAGGAGCGAACGGGCCCGGTCGTCGATTTCCCGGGGACTTCGACCGTCGAGGACTCCGGGGAGCGCGACGTTTTGCAATGCGGTCATCGAAGCAAGCAGATTGAATTGCTGGAAGACGATGCCGAGTCCGCGTCTTCGGAACACCGTCAGGTCCTTTTCGTTCATCGCATCGATTCGGCAATCTCCCACCTGAATCGTGCCTTCGTCCGGGCGATCCAGACCGCCTAAGAGATGAAGGAGGGTCGACTTGCCGCTTCCGCTCGGACCCATGATGGCGCAGAGGCCTGGTTCGTGAAGGTCGAGATCGATCCCGCGAACCGCTTCTACCCGGCGTTCACCCAACACGAACGACTTGCGGAGTCCACGGATCTCGATCCCGCTGAATTCCGAGGTCGTCTTCATGGTGGCGGATTGGGTCACGGATGTTCTCTTCGTCGAACGCTCGATCCGGATGCGATTCCGGTCGCCATCGCGGCAGATGCGGAACGACCCGGCTCCGATCAGCCGTTCATCTGGTCGTACGCCGCCGCATCCATCAGGCTTTCGAGGGGAGTGGTATCCGCGGTCTTGATCCGGACCAGCCAGCCTTCACCGAAGGGGTCGCTGTTCACCAGGGAGGGATCATCCACCACGGCAGTGTTGGCTTCGGCAACTTCGCCGGCGACCGCGGTATAGATGTCACTGGTGGTCTTCACGGATTCCACTTCGCCGGCCGAGTCGCCGGCAGCGAGCGTCGCGCCGGCGGATTTCATCTCGACATAGGTGATGTCGGTGAGGGCATCCGTGGCATGGGTCGTGATCCCGATCGTGACCAGATCGCCTTCGACGAGGAACCATTCGTGGGATTCGGAGTAGCGTCGATCTGCGGGGCTGGACATGGGAGTGGATCCGGGCTCTGGGGGTTGAAACTAGAAGGGGCCGTTGAGGAAGTGGGCGGCACCGCTCAGGGGACTTCCCAGCCGACCGCGGATCATACCGATCTCAGGCCGAGTGGTGCTCGAACGGGTTTTCTCGAAAAAGCCCCCCTTAGGGGACCGGTAGGTTCATGCCCCAATCATGATTTCTGTCCGGAACAGACCATTCTCAACGGGCGAACCGTTGGTGAGGTTCTCTTGGGCTCTTCCGGATTCAACAGCCGGAGACCAACTTCCTTCTTGTATCTTTCTCCCCTCTGGAAAGTGCCAGCCGTCATGGCCGGCACTTTCTTTTTGTGCCATCTCGACCGGGGCCCGCCGTTCCCCGAGGGCTCGGCACATCGCCTCCGTCATCCCGGTCTCGATCTCCTTTGCCTCGCCTGCGGGCCAAGATGGCCGCTTCGGTACACTCTGGGATCCTCTTCGTCCCGGAACGTCCATTGGAGGTTCGGTTCTTGGCTCAAATGCAACTGCTTGTGACGGTCTCCGCGGCCGCTTTTCGAGGACGGCTGGAGTCGTCCGAAGACTCGCTCGACCTGGTCGACATGCCCGCCTTTGCGGTCGGTGAACTCGGCGTCCGTGGGCTCTCGATTCCTGCATCCCTGCTCGCGGGTCGTGATGCGACCTCGCTTGAGCGGATTCGGAATGAAGCCGACCGGGCCCGCTGTCCGACCCTGCTCCTCTACGAGGAAACGCCGTTCGATCTGGGAAATGCCGACCCGGAAGTCCGGGCAGCAGCTTCCGAACGCATCGGCCGGCTCGCTCGAGCGGCGAACATGCTGGGTTGTGCGAACCTCGGGATCGCCTGTAGTGGGGCCGACAAGGAGGATCGATTCGATCTTGCCGCGACCACCCTTCGGGAGATCATGAAACGGATCGATCGGCAAGAGGTCAACCTGCTCATGCAGTCGCGACCGGGGATCACCGAAGAGCCGGATCGACTCACCGAACTCATCAAGAAGATCGGTGGGTTCCGCATCGGATCACTGCCAGACTTCCGCATCGCCCACGACTCAGGTGACTTCACCGGAAATCTCCGTCGGTTGGCGCCGTATGCCGGGACCATCCTCGCGACAGTTGGCGGTGGGAAACTCGGTGGGAAGCCGGCGACCGGGCCGAAGGACAAGTCGCCGTACGATCTCGTCGAAGGGCTCAAAGCGGTTCTCGCCGTGGGGTATCAACACGCGATATCCCTCGATCATGCAGGCGGCAAGCACGCGGCAAAGGCGATTGTCGAGGCCCGCGAGATGTTGGAGAAAGGGTTGGAAAACCACGCGGAGGGCGAATGAAAGCCATGTCGGTTCCATCAGACGATCCCGTCGAGTCCTTTCAAGAGCCGGATGGAGTGCTCTCGGGGCGGTTGATCGTGACGATCGACGGGCCTGCGGGTACCGGGAAATCAAGCGTGGCCCGCCAGGTCGCGGCCAGACTCGGTCTCACGGTTCTTGATACAGGTTCTATGTATCGGGCCGCCGCGCTGCTCACGCTTCGTCTGGGGATCGACCCGACCGACGGTCGGAGAATCGCCGAAGCGCTCGGCACCCATCGCATCGAGATGGATTTCGACGCCGAGTCCGCGAACGTCCTGCTCGATGGAAGTGATCCGGGCGAGGAGATTCGGGGAAACCAGGTCGAGTCGATCGTCTCCATCGTGGCGGCCCATCCTGAAGTTCGGGATCGGCTCGTGGCGGTTCAGCGTGCCGTCGCGTCTTCGCATTCCAAGTTGGTGACCGAAGGTCGAGATCAGGGATCCGTCGTCTTTCCAGATGCAGATGCCAGGTTCTTCCTGACGGCATCGGGTCAGGTCCGCGCCACCCGCCGCGTCGAACAACTTCGCGCCAAAGGCCGGGATGTCGATTTGGAATCAGTTCTTCGCGGCATCGATGCTCGAGACCGACTCGACGCGGGTCGTGCGGACGGGCCTTTGGTCCGCCCAGAAGGGGCGATCGTGATCGATACTGACCACCTGCAACTCGTCGAAGTCGTCGGACGCATTGTGGAGATCGTGCAGATCGTGCAGATCGTGCAGAACGTGGAGGCGGATCGCAGCGCAGGCGGCGAAGCATGAGGCGGTTTCAGTTTCAGAGACGTGCTCCGGGAAGACCGGCGATCGCCACGCTTTGGTGGGACATCTGCCAGTCGATGACCGAGGTGTTCCTTCGGTTGGCCTTCGGGCTTCGAGTGACGGGACGCGATCGCATTCCCCGCGAGGGGCCGTTGCTCTATCTCTCGAATCATCAGTCCTTCGTCGATCCAACGATCAACGGAGCATTGATCAACGACCGCCCGTTCCGCCCTTTCGCCCGCGAGACGCTTTTCAAAGGGCCGTTCGGTTGGCTCATCCACTCGCTCGGCGCGCTCCCGGTCTCCGGCGGAGGTGCGGACAAGGCGGTGATGAGGGCGGCGATCTCCGAATTGCAGGCGGGCCGCTGCGTGCTGATCTATCCCGAAGGAACCAGAACGCCCGACGGAACGGTCAAGTCCTTCAAGTC
>CALFOM010000169.1 GCA_937919685.1 uncultured Phycisphaera sp. | reverse complement strand
GCCGCCGGTCGATCCGTCGAGCAGGATGAAGCCCCCATGGATGCCAAGCTCATCGAAGTCACGGAATGACGTATTCGTCCGGGGGCCCTCGAGCCTCCGAGTTCCGCCGTCCTTACCCAGGATGAAGTCATCCACGATGTTCACGGGGTTGGCATCACCCGGCGTGCTCGGGCCGACGCGGATGAGGTCGATCGCGAGCGGAAGCAAGGCTATGGCGAACGAGCAGGCCGCTCCGAGCATGAGCAGGATTCCGAGCGCGAAACGTTTCTTCGCGGCCATGACCACGATCCCCGCCACGATCAGGGTCGGTCCGAGCAGGAGGAGTCCGCAGCTGAGGGATCAGAACGAGCTCATGAATCCGATTCCCTGGTCTGCTCGAGTTCCGGTGCCTCCAGGTTCATCATTCGAAGGCGGCGGTCGCGCATTGAGAGGATCAACGCGGTCGCCGCGGTGGCGGAGAGTCGCGGTGCGGCGGTGTAGTCCTGTGGGTTGTTGTCGCGGTTCATCTGATAGTAGAACGTCCCGTCGGTGCAGTGTGCGAGGCTGAACCACCAACGGTTCTCATCCATCAGAGATCGGAATGCGGTGGGATCTGCGGCAGCGCCGAACGCCGTCCAGACCATGCCGAGGATGGGTGAGCCGTGAGTGTCGCTAAAGGTGTCCGGATGCTCGCCGATGCACTCGGCGGTGGCGGTCGCATACGCCCGGTAGCCCGGCTCTTCGTCCGCGAGCGCGTGGGCCATCGCCGCGGCGCCGGTGCGTCCCATGTCTGCGTACCCGGGATTGTCCCTGCCGCCGTCCTTGTACCAGACGTATCCGTTGTCGCCGGTTCCGCGGGCGACAAAGTCATGGGCGGCCTTGAAACGTTGTTCGTCGATTTCAATGCCGCATTCCCGCATCAATGCCCACGCCATCTTCGCCTGCATGGTGAGAATGTTGATCGATCCGTAGCCGTTTCCGCCGGGGCGATCCGCGGGGCGATGCCCCCATCCTCCGTCGGCAATCTGGGCCTTCCGAAGCCATCGATCGATCTCTTCGAGTTCGGGGATGACCCAGGCTTGCTTGGTCGCGAGGTAGTACTCGGCGAGGCAGATTCCATAGAGGGTGTATTTCCATCCATCGAGCCCTTGATACTCAATCTCTTCAGTGGTCCCTGCCGCCATGGCGCGGATCGCTTTTTCGACGGCGGGTAGAAACTTCGGTTGGCCGCTGGCGAGGAGTGCGAGGGTCGTGAAAGCGTTCAAATGCGGCCGATCGCTCCAGAGTCCGTTCTCATGCTGTCTTTCGGCGAGCCAGGGAAGCGTGTCCGCGAGAATCCGGTTCGTCTTGCGACAGTCGAAGGGGTAGTTCTCGGCGAAGTCCCCGTACCGGTTTCCCACGCGAAGGGTTTCCTGTCGCGTCTCGCCATCTCGGAGGACGGTGAGATCGAGGCGTCCGTCGCCGGCCTGTGCGGCTTCAAGGGCGGCTGAGAAATCCTTCATCGGTCCGTCGTATCCGAACTTCCCGACGCCGTATCCAAACTTGTGAGGCGTTTCGAATCGAGTCTCGCCCGCGCCGATGATGCGATCTCCGATCTTGATTCGCCGTGCCGCGGGCGTCTTGTCGAAGACGTAAGCGACCTCGAACTCCGTCGGTCGTTCCTCGAGCAGTCTGACTCGGATTCCGGTGCGTCCTAGATTGATAAACCAACCGCCGGTCAACGCGTCAGGACCAATCGAGGTCTTCACGTCCCACTTTGGCTGGTCGATCATGGACGTGGCAGAGGCGGTGGAGCCGAAATGCCCGATCACCACGATGAGAAGAGTGTGAATGATCTGATGCATGCTCACACGATACCGGTGGTGAGTACGTCGCGACGACGGGGCGGCGTCTCACCGTTCGGCCACTGCATTGTGAAGGCTCGTCTTAATGGCCAGGTCCCACCCGCGTGACGAATTGGACGAATGCGACGAAAAAAAGGGGATCTGAGTGGGGATTGTCGCGTTGATTCGAGGGGTGTCCAAAAAAGAAACCCGGCCTCGGAGTCACCTCCGAGGCCGGGTCGTTCATCTCAAGATCTCTCGATGCATCGAAGATCGTCGATTGACGACTCCGGGCGTCGAGATCATTCAGCCACGACGTCGACGCGAGGCCATGCCGGCGAGGCCGAGCAAGGCGAGTGCGCCGGGTGCGGGGATGTTCGTGTCGAGGATGTAGTACATCTCGCCACTGGCCACGCTGACCGCGCCTCCACCGGTGTCGGAGCCGATAAAGGATCCAGCGTTCCAGGTGCCGTAGTAGTCGGCGGGAAGCACCTGTGCGCCGTACACGGAGACGTCGTACTCAATATTGAATGTTTCCTGCGAGCCTGGGGCAAAGGGGCCCGATGCGCCTGCCAGGTAGAAGATCCCGGCTCCGTAGCCGGCGCCGTTGAGGTCGAGCGCCCATGCGAAGTTGATGGTCGGCGAACTGAGGCCGCCTGCGAAATCAACGACCATATTTCGAACACCGACGGCGACGATAAGCTCGCCAGCGTAGAGGTTCTGTTCCTGGACAGCCCCGTAGACGAACGCGGGGTTATCGATGCTGACTCCGGTCATGTCGAAAGTTAACTCGACGAGATCTGCGGCGGCGATCGGAGCGATTGCAGCAGCGGCGCAAAGCGCAATGGTCTTCTTCATCTCTAAGAGCTCCTTAGTGGGAAAAAACGGATCGATCCTAAGGTGGGAAACCGAGGAATCGTGTGGGGGAACTGAAGGGCCTAAAATCTCGACCAAAGTGAACGACTCAGCCAATGGGAAGCGGCTTTGTAGCGACACTCTGTGCCCTCATTAGAGAGGGTGAGGAGGGTCAATTCAAGAAGAAAGCAAGAAATTCAGCGCGCTCATTTTGAGTCAATGACGTCGGGGGCCCGCCGCATCCGAAGGCGGGGAACGAATCGCAAGGGCCGAAATCGCTCATCTGGCGCCAAAAAGGAGGGAATCCTGCCTTCTCAAACACCCGGTAATCATGGGCAGTCAGAATCGACGACCCACCAACTATTGCCCTCTGGATCCCGGAACGAGCCGAAGCAGAAGCCGGCCGCAGCATCGCGGTCAGGACCGTGGGTCAATCCGCCCGCGGCGAGGACTCGTTGGAGCAAGGCGGCGACATCATCGGTCTCGATTTGTGCGATGAGGGTGGCTTCCCCGTTGGTGATTCCAGGTGGTGCGGAACCGATGCCGATGGCGACGCCTCCGTCGGTCTCGAGGTTGGCATACGGAAGCTCATCGAATCGTGTGATCACTCGGAAGTCGAGTGCCGTCTGGTACCAGGCCACGAGACGTTCAAAATCGCGTGCGAGAATCACGATTTCGCGGGGGCGGATCGGGATCGGTTCGGAGTCCGACATGGATTCGTTCCTTGGGGTGTGCGTCCGGCCCGACTTCAGGCGCGGGCGATCTCCGTGAAGACGGCGCCATACAGCCCGACGCATCCGGCCATGACGAACAGATGCCATGCGAAGTGGAAGCCACGTCGGTGGTCCTGGAGGTAGAACGCCACACCGGTCGAGAACGCGATCCCCGCGATGAGCAAGTAGACCAGCGAGCCGACCTGCATGAGCTGGAACATTGGCACGATGGCGACCAGGCACAGCCACCCCATCGCCAGATATATCGCGGTCGAGAGAACCTCGAAGCGACCGGTGAACCGGGTCTTGAGTAGCACGCCCGCGATTGCCATCCCCCAGACCACCCCGAAAAGGCTCCAGCCCCAAGGTCCACGGAGCGTCGTCAGGCACAATGGCGTGTAACTGCCCGCGATGAGCAGGTAGATCGACATGTGATCGATGATCTGGAGGGTTTGCCGCTTTCGCGGCGAGCGGGAGGCGTGGTAGACGGTCGAAGCGCCGAGGGTGAGGAGCATGGTGGTTCCGAAGATCGCGGAACTCACCACACTGAAGGGATCTCCGCTCGAAACCGAGACGTAGATCAGGAATGGAAAGGCGGCAAGCGCCGCGAGGAAACCGAAGCCGTGGGAGGCGGCGTTCCATTGCTCTTCGCGTCTGGTTCTGGTGATCTGCATGACTGGAATCTAGCAGTAACGCGAGCGTCCATTCAACCGCATGTGATCAAATTTGATGGGCCGGCGTTTCTTCAGACTGATTTACTTCCCCTGTAGCTTCCGGAATCACTGAAGATCACTCGGCGACTCGGCCGCCGATTGGTTCGCGGTGCGGTCAACACGTGGACTTCGTCGCCCACCGTCCGCACGCCGAAGACTTTGTGGCTTCCCGTGAGCATCTGCCGCCCCTTCACCTTGTAAGACTGTCTATTGGGACGAGTGATGGTCAGGGTTTCGGTCGATTCGTCCCAGAGTCCTTAGGAGCATTCCAGCCATAGGTCGGTTCCTTCTAAACAGGGGGTCTAACACCGTTCCTCGCGACAGCCCGTCCGCCAGCGGGTGGTTCAGGGCATGTTCCCAAGGATTGAATCGAAGTTCCAGATGGCGAATTCGATTGTGGTTGGGTCGGCTCCAGCATCGGGGAAGAGGGTGGGCACCAGGGTCTTCAGCTGGATGAAGTTCGCCTGGAGATTGGCATGGAACTGATTGATCAAGTCGAGTGTCCATCCACTTCCGCCCAGGAACTCAGGATCCGCCGACTCCCCCGAGAAGGTGATGTACACCTTCGAAGTCCCCAATTCGATCTGGTTGCTGATGGGCGGGTACTGAGTCAGCAGGAATGCCACGTATGCGGCCGCCAGGTCGGGACTCGCCCCAGGAGCCCCAGTGGCGGTCGTCGCATAGACGTTTGGTGTGTTGGTGAAGCATGGGATCTTTGGCTGCCGGTACGCTCCGCTCACATCGGCGTCCACGACCCAGATGTCGGTCGCTTCCCGGGGCAGGCAAGACTGGGCGCTCGCCGCCGGGAAGTACGGGTCCGGTCCCTGGTAGAGAACCGTCGCATCGGGAGGCAGATGCTTCGCGAGGTTGCCGTAGTACTGGGGATAGGTGAAGTCGTATCCGTTCGGACCATAGGTCTCGGGTCCGCCGTAGCTGCCGGTGACGTTGGCAAACTTCACCGGTGGATCGGCGGGCGTCACAGCCGGCAGCGCGGTGGAATCACCAGCGAGGCAGTGCTTGATCTCCGCGAGGAAGTGCTCGACGTTCTCGACATAGCTCTGTTCGATCGAGAAGATGTTGAAGCCGGTACCGGCCTGGTTCGGATCCGCGATCGCGTTGATCGCATTCATGGTCTTGATGCTCTCGTCGAGGACGCACTGCCACGTCGCGGAGCTGGTCGGATCGCAGTCTCCCTGGGTGCATCCCCAAGGGATGCAGCTGGTGTGTTTGGCGTTGTCGGGATGGAAGCCGACGAGGAGAGAACCGCCGTAGGCATCGCGAAGCATCTGGATGACGTCCGCGTAGTGCTGGTGGAGGCTCGGATCGGACCCGGCAGGCCATCGGAGATGGATCTGCTTGAGATTCGGTGCGAGCTTCTGGATCTTCTGCACGTAGGTGGCGGCCCCGGGCGCACCGGGTGGCGGGTCCTGGGCGACCAGCACCTTGATCCAGCTGTTGGCGAGGCCGGTCTCGCAGCTGGCGCCCCAGGCCTCGAGGAGCAGGCTCAGGTCGTTGACGTCGGTGGTCCCGTCGCCGTCGAGATCCGCAGTCGGCGAGTTCCAGGCCCCCAGCAGGCGACCGAGGTCACCGGCGCCGACCACGCCGTTGTGATCTAGGTCCTCGGCGCAGGCCCCGTCGTCGGCGACCACGGTCGGCGTGAGGTAGTGGGCCGGGTCAAAACTCGGATCGACGACAGCGCCCCAGTAGATGCCTGACCTCATAGGGAGCGAACCCCGGTAACTCGAATCGAACGGCGGAAGGTCGGACGGGCAATCCGGCCCGGGCGGAAGCAGGAGCTGGGCGGGAGCATCCATCGAGGACATGATTGCGAAGGGGATGCCGGCGGCATACGGCTGAGGTGTGTCTTGGGAAAACGAGCCCGGGAGTGCTTCGCAGTTGAGCACCCTCTGGCCGTTGACGATCGAGGTTGAGTACTGCTCAGCCAGGAATCCATCAATCAATGGACGACTCTCGGCCGTGGCCAGATACATCATGGAGAGCAGGTCGATCCGATTCGCAGCGAGTGCGCTTCGGTCCCCGGCGGAAAGAGTCTGTTCGAGTTCGAGGTAGCTGACGTATTTGTCTCTGCTTGTTCCCGCGACGACGTCCGACAGTCGCCACTCCGCACTGGTGGCCTTCTGAATGGCGCTCCCCGGCACGGGGACGATCTGCATTTCGTAGCCGCGCGAATCGGGGGTCAGAAGGACCCGCCCCGCCCAGGAGACCGCGAGCATCGCTGCCGCGACTTCTGGTCGAGAGATGCCATTCGCCATCTCGAAGTCCTGAGTCCACGCGACGTAGCCGCCGCTCGTCGGGTTGGGGGTAGCCTCGGAGGCTTCAGGGAAGCGGCTGAGGTCGATGCCCGCCGCTTGCATGATCTCGGTCGCGAGCGCCCGTCGAGCTTCCGGGGTCGAAATGTCCGGAGGCGTGGGATTGTTGAAGAGTTTCTTGAGCTGGTTGTTCCAGCAAAGGTTGCTGCCCCTGGGGTGGAACTTGAGGGTCATGCCGACGATCCGGCCTTCGGTGGTCTGCGCCTGTCGCGCTCTCATCCCCGTGTTTCCGATCGCCATCACGCCGTGGGGAACGTTCGCCACTTCCGATTCGAAATCGTCGAGGAAGTAGGCGAAGTCCACGGTCTTCGGAGGATCGGAAGCCGCTTCAATTGCTGAGGCGAACGGTGACCACAATACGAGTGCGACCAACGCGGCGGATCGGCCTCTGAATCGGGAATGTTGCTTCATGTTTCTTCTCGGTGGCGTTGCGAAGGTCGCCAGATTCGAAAGTGAATGGGCTGACTAAAAGGTAGGGCCTAAGCATTGTCATGCGCGAATAATCGGAGGGATCGAGACAAGGGCCACGTTTGAGCGTCCGAGAAACTCGTCGATGCGATCTCAGTGGCGCCGGTGTGACACCGGTTTTGAGCGGTTGCTCAAGCATGACTGGTCGTTGGGGCATCCGTAGTCGAATCTCAAGATTTGGGCGTTATAGTCAATTCGCGGGTTCGGTTTCGGAATTTCAAAAGGATTGAATTTTATGAGAAACAAGCCTGCTCGCTTCCGCTCGATGGGCTGGTCGATGACCCTCGCGGTCTTCGTCTCGATGAGCCTTGCCTCGAAGGCCGATGCTCAGAAATCACCGCCGCCGCCGACGATCGGTGAATTCGTGATGTGGGACTATCGCAACATGGTTGCGGGGAGCGGTACCACGCTCGCCAATTATCACTGGTGGTTGATCCATACCTGGCTTCAGGAGGAGACGAGGCGTCCCGAACGCTTCGTCCTCTACGTGACCTCCCCCACGGCCGGGCAGCAGCCCGACGGCGAGTGGGCGACGTTCTACAACCCATCCGGCCCGGTCGACCCTTCGCCCACGG
>CALFOM010000168.1 GCA_937919685.1 uncultured Phycisphaera sp. | reverse complement strand
TGATCTGACTTGATCTGACTTGATCTGACTTGATCTGACTTGATCTGACTTGATCTGACTTGATCCGACTTGATCATGGAGAAAGAAAAATGTTTTCGCAACGCACCCTGTCCCAACTGCTTGTCCCTTTGTTTTCGCTGACCATCCTCGCCCTCCTCGCTCCGGCCTGGTCCGACGGTCCACCCGTTTCTTCGAAAGACAGGGCCCGGACGATCACCGTTGTCGTGGAGACGCCGGACCCCGTCGATCCGCTCCCGGTGCAGCCCGGCCAGGTGATCGACGAAGCGTCCGGCCAGCCGACCTGGATCGTGATGCTCAATGAACGACCCGCGGGAAGAAACCCGGCGGCAGCGGCGATCGATCGGTCGATAGACGCCGTGCTGCTTGATACCGGCGTAGATCCACTCCGTGCTTCGTATCGCTTTCGCCACGCGATCGTAGGCTTCGCCGCTCCACTGAGCCCGCTCGAGGCGGGACGGCTCGCAGTGGATCCACGGGTGAAGGCCGTCGATGCCGCCGGTGAATCGCAATTCAATCGCGTCACCGGGAACCGGGTTGGCGAAGTCGAGGCCTCGTGGGAACATCGCCGAATCTCGAACCCCGAGGGAAATGCGACGTCCCTGGATCGTTGCGGTGCCACCGGCGCTGGGGTGACCGTGGTCGTCATCGATTCCGGCATCAATGCCGCGCACGCGGAGGTCGCCGGACGAGTCGACTGGTCCTTGAACTTCTACCCCGACGACGCCACCGACGGCAGCGACGTGAATGGACACGGAACCGCGGTGGCGAGCATCGCCGCCGGGTCCACGATCGGCGTCGCACCGGATGCGCGCATCGCCTCTCTGCGGGTTGGTAACCCGCAAGGCAGCATCGACGTCGCAGCCACGATCGCGGCGCTCGATTGGACGGTCGCGCATGCGGACGAGATCTTCCCCGCGGTCGTCAACATGTCTTTGGGTGGATTGACAGCTGGCACGATCAGCGCAAGTTACGAGGCTAGTCTCGCCAGCCTGCTGTACGAGGGCATTCCGATCTTCGTCGCCGCGGGCAACAGTTCGCTTCCCGCATCCTGGGTGGCCCCGGCGACCAGCGTCTTCGCGTCGACGATCGGCGCCACCGATGGTGCGGATCATCCGAGCCCCTTCACGAACTGGGGGCCCTTCGTCGATCTTTGGGCGCCTGGTTCGTCCATCCTCTGCGCCGACTGGCTCCGCCCGGACGGCGGACTGAAGCTGGATGACGGCACCTCAGAGGCGACGCCGATGGCTGCTGGCGTGGCGGCTCTCCACCTCGAGAGGAACCCGCCCACGACCGAGGAACTCGAATCGCCCGACCGAAGACGAATCGCCGAACGTACTCGACTCGCGATGATCGCCTCCGCCGCGGAGGGACGCCTCTCCGATCGAGTCGATCCGATCTGGACGTCGCCCGGCGGAAACGCGGTGCTCGCCGGAGGGGCGAACCGCCTGTTGCAATCGTGCGATCGCGTCGACGGTCTCGAACCGGCGCCGATCCAGTGGAAGGACGGCGTCGCGAGCATTCGACTCGGCGACGGCATCACACCCATTCCCACGGACTACGACCGCTCGCATCTGGTGAGCCACCCGGACGGCCCCGTCGAAGTCGTGATCAATCTGCTCGCGTTGGCAGGTGCCGTGGTTTCAATGGGTCCCGATGACTCGGTATTCTTCGTCGATTCTCGCGTCCGAATCTTCGACGCCGCGGACGATCGCGTTCTCTTCGACAGCGACATCTGGACCCAGGTCGAACCGATCCTTCAGACGGTTCAACGCGTGGTGCGTTCCTCCGGAACCGCGGGCGTCAGGATCGAGTGGAGTCCACGAGGGATTCCGGGCGAATCTCTGCCGGGACTCGGATACGCGATGACGGCCCTGGTCGTGG